>NZ_JAKKSJ010000001.1:0-267383 GCF_025653365.1 Shewanella sp. SW32
CCTGTTAAGCCCATTGGCCTGGAAGTTGTTATGGCTAAAGACGGAAAAAAGCCAACCGCCCGAACAAGTCCCCAGTGTGCATTGGGCTTATCTAAGATTAGGAAAACTCGCGGGCTGGAATGACAGCAAACGAAGCGGAATTGTGGGCTGGGAAAGGTTATGGCAAGGATGGTTTAAACTGCAAACCATCCTTGAAGGTTACCAGCTAGCCTTGTCTCTTGAGCAAAAGATGTGATCAAGAGACAGATTCGAGCAGGGATTGCAGATTCTTTGCAATCTTCTGATTTCACATCAATTCAAGAACGTCTAAATGCGCTTTCCCCTAACAGTATCACACCACTGATAGCCAAAACCCCAATAGATAACTCTCAGCCAACACCAGATAAATCCCTCGCAAAATTTGATGGTGCAACGCACCTTCATCGACAAACGGGCATCCCCTTTCATTTTGCCGATTATCTGGAACTTATCGATTGGACGGGTCGCGCGATTCGCCATGATAAAAAAGGATTTATCGATAACCAGCGACCAAAATTGCTCAATGAGTTAGGGATTGCATCAGATGCTTGGCTCAGCTCTGCTAAAGATTTTCGCCGCCAGTACAGTGGCATCAGTGGTCGTTGGGATGCGATGTGCGCTTTCAAACTTCAGCAAGGTGGTAAATGGTGTAGAGGAAAATCGAGTAGCGAAGCTCTGCATCCAAATCAACCTTTAGGGTAAACGAACCGTTCCTCACTCTTTATCTGCAGTTAAATTTCGACACTAAAATCCTTTGCGCTTGCCGCTTAATAGCCAAAAATCCACTCATGGGTACCGCTCTTTCAACTTAGCCATGCCCAAAAACCTCGCACGTTTCAGCTAAACCTGAGAATTTACCGTGAGAAGAGTAAATTTAAAACATTTAAAATCAAAAGATTACACCAGAAGGTAAGCAGAAGGTATCTTTTCTTTGCGAAGAATAAAGTCATCATCAGAAAAGCGCTTAGCGCAGATGACATTAGGTTCACGGAGAATGATAACAATGACAAGCTCACCTAAACAGACTCGCTCACAACATCCATTATCACTTGTGGGTGAAGGCAATGGCTCACAGTGCACTGCGCAGCAAGGCTTGGTCGAACCCTCGTTGCCGTTAACCTTCTTCGAACATGCCTCGATTGAAACGATTCAACAGTTTATTCAGCATCTGACAGAGCCGGTGATTATCGTCAATGCCCAAGGTTACATTTACTTTAGCAATAGCAAAGGTGCTGACTTACTGACATGCCCGCAGGCCAGTTTGAAGGGACAAGATTGGCGCAACTTTTTGACCGAACACCACCAAGCTCGCTATGACAATCTGCTGAGCAATGATATTAAATTAGGCAAAAATTGCGGTATCCCAGTGCAGCACTGCGCCGAAGAAATCACCCTCATTACCGCCTCAGGCAAAGCAAAAGATGTTGAGCTTTCCATTTCCTACATCCCCAGCCATGAACCTCTGTTTGTGATGATGATGCACGATTTAACGCAGCACAAAGCGGAAAATCAAAAGCTACGTAAATTGGCCGCCACAGATTCACTGACAGGACTGGCGAACCGCCGATATTTTGATGAAATGCTGCATCACTATTGGGAAGAATGCACAGGTAAGTTGCGCCCGATCAGCGTGGTGATTATCGATGTGGATTACTTCAAAGTGTTCAACGACCAATTCGGCCATATCCAAGGGGACGAATGTCTACGAAAGATTGCCAAAGTGATTGCTGACATAGTGCCAATAGAAATTGGCCTGGCAGCGCGTTACGGCGGTGAAGAATTCGCGCTAATACTGCCAAGCCACAATGCCAAAATGGCACTGACGATTGCCCAAAAAGTGCAGCAAGGGATTAATGACCTGCGCTTTACTGAGCAAGGCCTGCGCGACTATGTCTCTGTGAGCGCGAGCCAAGGGATTGCGAGTGAAATCAATGGCCAATTCCGTACCTCACTCGCCATGCTGTGCGCCGCCGATACCGCATTGTATCGCGCCAAAGCCGATGGCCGTGACAGGATCAATACGTCGCTTTAATACCTATTAATTGGCGACTTGTTTGCCCGCAACTGATTTACCCAAAACTGATTGACCCAAAACATAGTTACCCGCGACTTAGTTACCCGCGATGGATTAACCACGGGATGAATTACCCCAGTAGCGCTTTAGCGCACTGAGGTAAAACACGCAAAGCACACGAAAGGACGCACGAATATGAATAAGCTTGAGGCATCAAGAAATATACGGGCAGTGATTGAAAAAAGCTTACCCGTGAGCACGTCACCCCTTGCCATATTCACATACCAGTGTTGGTTGAAAACCAGCGCAGGTGGGCGTGTGTTCCATTATAAAACTGATAGGGAAGATACCTATTTTGCGGTGGATATAAATTCACTGGGGCATATTGAATGCGTGATTAATACCACCTTACTGCGGGTTGAGGCAATATCAACCTTAGGTGGACTCAACGACGGTCAGTGGCACTTATTGTCCATCTGCCATGAATACCATGAAATCAGTTGTTATGTGGATGGTGAAATTACCCATACACAACTCAATAATCTGTCACTGGTTGCCGACAATGAATTTTTAATTGAAAACGTGTCTTTACCGAATCATCGCGATACACATTTCGATGGTGAAATATTTGGCATCACCTTGCTCAATCGATTATTAACGCGAACTGAAATCGTTGACTATTACCGTAATCCAGCGCAACAAAGATCGATTAGCGAAAATAACCTTTATATTTATCAGCATCAAGATGCACATAATATTCGTGGTGAAAACTTTATCCCACTTAAAAGGCAAAAAGTGCTGCTGGTCATATTTAATGATACTGAACATCAATTCATAAAAACCACTACGGATAGCAACACCTATAATCAACAACTGCCTAAGATTATTCCGCCCCACGAACGCCGAGCCTATATTATTGAATGTAACTATAACACTTGGCCAAATTTTAGTTATTTAGTGAATTACACGGCGAGTAATCAAGCGGATATTACACTCAATATTGAAGTGTTTAAATCGCTGACAGCCTATCGCTCTAACATTAAAGTCACCGTCGCAAATGAACTCGAACGGGATTGTTTGATTATTCAATCGACCGAAGAAGAATTAAGTGCTGAAGTGCGTATTAGTGAAAACTTAGTGATCACTCAAGCCAAAAACTTTGTTAATTTCATCAATGAAGTTCGCGCACACATTCCGGCCGATAATATTATTACCGGTGGCCATTATTATAGTGAGCAGCAACTCTCGGTCAGCACAGGTAAGCAAATGATTGCCTATCAACAGGCTTGCCAACTGTTCAACCGCAGATTACAAAAAAAACCACTGGCGATCATCAAATGCACGTCAACTGAAGAAGTCAAAATCGCCTATAAAGCGGCCATCGATTATAACTTGCCAATCAGCGTACGCTCGGGTGGGAATGATCACGAAGGTGAAAGCACTGAAACGAATACCGTAGTGTTAGATCTGCTGAAGATGGATAGCCTCACTTTAGATCCCATTACAGGTATTGCGGCCATTGGCCCAGGTAATCGTTTTATCAATCTCACCACAGCCCTTGCCAAACAAGGCGTGATGCTCCCCCATAGCTCCTGTGGCAGTGTTGCCATAGCGGGATTTATTATGGGCGGCGGCTCAGGACCTTGGACCCGCAAACACGGCATGTGCTGCGAATCCCTATTACAGGCAGAAATCGTCCTCGGCGTTGGTGAAACTCAAGTCGTCTCTGTTGCCAATAAACCTGAGTTACTCTGGGCGCTCAAGGGTGGCGGTGGGTTAAGTTACGGCATAGTGACCCGCTTTTTTGTGCAAACCTTTCCACTACCACCTTGCCTTATCAAGTTTGAATTAGAATGGAATTGCTACAATAAACAAACCCATGAACTCATTGAGCACACCCCAACTAAAGACATTTTACAGCGCTGGGAAGCCATCATAAATGCCGACAGCACTGGCTGTTTGATTGGCACTAATCTCAAGATTAATGCCAAACATTTACCCGTAGAACAACACAAAACACTCGACATAGACACTGACTCAATTACGCATAACTGCTTGATGTATGGTTTTTGGGAGGGCAATTCCGCCAGCCTAAACCACTTTATCCAGAAACAATTTAATGAATTTGGCCTAATCCCCAATGATATTCGCATCGAGGGTATGGGCGGACTCACCAAAGCCTACGGTGAAAACTTAATGCCCAGTTGGGAAAGGGAATCTTTTCATCATCTGCAAGCTGACTTACAAGGCATAAACCGCTCACCGACGCCACCCGATTTGGATGAGCCCGCGCCCCATAAAGTCACCTCGCGCTTAGTGAATCAAACGGGCCTAAGGGACGGTTATAAGCCACTGCTTGAAAGCTTAACCTCTCGCTATGTGCTTGAAGGCAATCGCCAACTGGGGCTATTTACCTATGTTACCCTTGGCGCCATTGCGGGCGATTATTATCGCACTATGGGCGAAGAGCAAAAGAGCCGCAGCGCCTTCCCCTACAAGGACAGACAATACACAATTCAATATCAAACTTGGTGGAATAACGCGCTGCAAGAGAAACAACAATTGCAGGATAGCCAAGTGTTTACCCGCATCAATCGTGCACTCGATTGGATTGATGCCAGCCGAAACTATGACATCCCCAACACCTCGGGCGCTTTTATCAGTTTCAAAGATAAGGGCATCCCTACAGATGTGTACTTTGACCACAATTACGCCGCGTTAAAACGGATTAAGGCGGCCTACAGCCAAGATAGCTTTAACCATTTCCGTTCACGTAAAAGCATTATCTAAGTTAATACATCGGCATAGCCTAGGGTGAGTTTTTAAGGCAAAATCGACACCGTCCACAGACGGTGTCGCCCTTAAATTCTTCAGTTACAGGTTGTCTATGCCAAGCTCAGCTTTAGCTATCATTTTTGCCCTATTGGCGGCCATTCTTATGGGCACAATCGGTGTATTAGCGCGCTTTGCCGCCCTGCCCGCCGAGCACATTACCTTCTACCGCTTACTGCTCGGTGCCCTATTTCTATTGGCTTATATGCTGCTCACAGGTAAAGGCCATCAGATTCGCCATAGACCGAGTAAGCGTAACTTAGTTAACGGTGCTATGCTCGCGGGCTTTATGGCATTTTACATTGAAGCCATTCAGTACACCCAAATGGCCAATGTGATCATGATTATTTACTTAGCCCCTGTAGTGTCGGCTATTTTCGCCCATTATTTCTTTGCCGAAAAACTCACCCGCTTAAGCATGGCAAGCGTGGTCGTCGCGCTGGTGGGCTTTATGTTAATGATCCCAACAGGGCCGCAGCAAGCGAGCAATCACACTGAATTATTAGGTTATTTTTATGCCCTACTCGCCTTATTAACCTACTGCGGTTTTATGTTAATCAACCGAAAACCTAGCCTGAGTTCGCCCTACCAGAGCACTTTAGTGCAGCTTAGTGTCGGCGCTTTGTGCCTACTGCCCTTAGTGATAAATGCACCGCTGACGCCAAGTTTGCCGCAAATGGGTTGGTTAATTGCGATTGGATTCTTCCCCGGATTTTTAGCAATATTACTGGCGGTAAAAGCCCTGCGGCAATTGCCTGCAGTCACCTTTGGCACCCTCGCCTATGTGGAACCGGTTATCGTAGTGACGCTGGCATGGTGGATATTTGGTGAAAGCTTGAGCCCAATGCAATTAAGCGGTGTCGGCTTAATTCTTCTGGCCGGCATTAGCCAAGGCTTTATCAGTCAGCGCAACGCATTGATTACGAGCGGCTAACCAACAATACTTTGCCAAGTTGCTGAAATAATGTGAAGAAAATAGTGTAAGCTCGACAGAGGATTGATTGAACATTTAACTTAAGATGTGCGACTAAGACTTGAGATCAGGAGGTCAAATTGAGAAAGCTACTGTTAGTCATCAGTATATTTTTGCTCAGCGGTTGTTTAGGCATGCCTAAATTGGTTCAACCCGTTAATGATTTTGAGCTGAATAAATACTTAGGTAAATGGTACGAGATTGCGCGCTTAGATCATTCATTCGAAAGAGGCTTAAGCCAAGTTAGCGCAGAATACAGCCTGAAAGAGGATGGCGGTGTTAGGGTCATTAACCGTGGATTTTCAGCGGCTAAAAACGAATGGAAAGAAGCCGAAGGAAAAGCCTATTTTGTGAATGGGGACTCAGAAGGCTATTTGAAAGTCTCCTTCTTTGGGCCATTTTATGGATCGTATGTGGTCTTCGAATTAGACCATAAAAACTATCAATACGCTTTTATATCAGGACCCGACACGGATTATTTGTGGCTACTGGCTAAAACCCCGACTGTGCCACCCGAGGTACTGCAAAAGTTTGTTGAAATGTCTAAAGCCCGCGGCTTTGATACCGACAATTTGATTTATGTGCAGCAAGAGTCAGCGCCCTAACGAGTGCCGCCAATGCGCTAAAATCGAGTGCGCGAAAAGCTAATCGCTAGATAAAAGACAGCCAATGGATACAAAAACGCCGCAATGAATCGCGGCGTTTTTATTGATGCTGCATTTAGCTGCACTGTATTTAAATACATATATTTAAATGCATGTATTTACACATGCAGCTAAATGAGCGAATAACCTTAGACTTCAATGCCTTTGCTGGCAAGGAACTCATCGTAAGTGCCTCTGAAATCATTCACGCCTGAGTGAGTGACTTCAAGGATACGGTTTGCCAGCGATGATACAAATGCACGGTCATGACTCACGAAAATCAAGGTCCCTTCGTACATTTCCAGCGCGTTGTTCAATGATTCGATCGATTCCATATCCATGTGGTTGGTCGGTTCGTCGAGCACTAAAATGTTGGCTTTTTGCATGATGAGCTTGCCGAATAACATACGACCTTTCTCACCACCAGACAGCACTTTGACTGACTTTTTAATGTCGTCAGAGCCAAATAACATACGGCCTAAGATGCCACGTACCGATTGGTCGTCATCTTCTGGCTTGCGCCATTGGCTCATCCACTCGAACAGCGTCATTTCGTTAGCGAAATCAGACTCATGGTCCTGCGCATAGTAACCAATATTAGCGTTTTCAGACCATTGGATAGTACCTGCATCCTGTGGAATATCGTGGATAAGGGTACGTAACAGGGTTGTTTTACCGACGCCGTTTTCACCCAATACCGCAATGCGCTCGCCCACTTCAACAATTAAGTTTAAGTCTTTGAATAACGGAGTGTCGTAGCCTTTAGTTAGGTTTTCAATCACTAAGGCATTACGGAACAATTTCTTCTCTTGCTCGAAACGAATGAAGGGGTTCACACGGCTAGAGGCTTTTACTTCATCTAACTTAATCTTGTCGATTTGACGGGCACGTGATGTGGCTTGTTTCGCTTTAGAAGCGTTAGCCGAGAAGCGTGCGACGAAGGTTTGCAGTTCAGAGATCTGGGCTTTTTTCTTCGCATTATCAGACAATAAACGCTCGCGAGCTTGAGTCGCTGCTTGCATGTATTCGTCGTAGTTACCTGGGTAAACGCGCAGTTCGCCGTAGTCTAAGTCAGCCATGTGCGTACAGACTGAGTTTAAGAAATATCTATCATGCGAAATGATAACCATAGTACTACTACGTTGGTTCAACATGTCTTGTAACCAACGGATTGTGTCGATGTCCAAGTTGTTGGTAGGTTCGTCAAGCAGCAGCACGTCTGGATCAGAGAACAGGGCTTGTGCTAACAATACACGCAGTTTTAAACCCGGGGCGATTTCAGACATCAAACCAAAATGGCTTTCAATACCGATACCTACACCTAACAGCAATTCACCGGCACGAGATTCGGCGGTATAACCGTCCATCTCAGCAAAATCCATCTCTAGGTTGGCGACGGTAATGCCATCTTCTTCACTCATTTCGGGTAAAGAATAAATACGGTCACGTTCTTGCTTTACCTTCCACAGTTCGCGGTGGCCCATGATCACGGTATCGATCAGGTTGAATTCCTCATAACCGAACTGGTTCTGGCTTAATTTACCCAGACGCTCATTCACATCTAACGAGACGTTACCGCTGCTAGGGTCTAGATCACCACACAGGATCTTCATGAAGGTCGATTTACCACAGCCATTCGCGCCGATAAGACCGTAACGGTTACCACCGCCAAATTTAACTGAGATGTTTTCAAACAGTGGCTTAGCGCCGAACTGCATGGTGATATTTGCTGTTGTGATCAAAATGAACTTCCAAATCGAGTAATGTTGGCCGAGCCCGCTGGCGCCGCTTTAAATAAGCATAAACCAAATAACGCTATGCCGAAGGGGTAAAAATAAACGTGGCACTATAGCAGTTTGGGCTAAATTATCAACTACCAAGGCGGATCAAAAGCCAGAGGGAATGCCGAAATCGCCGCACTATGCCTGCGTGAGAAGCGTAATTAATTTTACCCAATTGGCTTAGCTTTCAATGTATTCGAGCAGAATGACAATCTGATGACCCTTAGCGTCGTAAAGCTTGCCGACGCTAAGGGCTTATGTGGTAAGTGCTAATGTGGGCATAGCCCTAAGCTAACTCAAGATACCCGTTTCAACATTTTGAGTTAGCTTAGGTATCGACAGCTTATAACTTCTGCCGTCTTAAGCGGTTGGCGTTCGTGACGACAGTCAGTGAAGACAAAGCCATGGCTGCACCCGCGATCACAGGGCTTAATAACATGCCCGTAAGTGGATAAAGCACGCCCGCCGCAACCGGAATACCCAAACTGTTATACACAAAGGCGCCGAACAGATTCTGCTTAATATTAGTAATCGTCGCCCGCGACAATGCCAATAAGTTAGCAATCACTATCAATTGCTGCGACAACAAGGTGATATCCGCACTTTCAATTGCCACCTCAGTGCCCGATCCCATCGCGATCCCCACATCGGCGCTCATCAGGGCGGGGGCATCATTAATGCCATCCCCAACCATAGCCACCACATGCCCTTGCTTTTGCAAATCCAGCACATGCTGTTGTTTTTGCTCGGGCAGTACGCCGGCAATCACTTCGGTGATACCCACTTGGTCGGCCACCGCCTGCGCCGTTTGTGGGTTATCCCCCGTTAACAGCACCACACGAATGCCCCGTTGCTGCATGGCCGCGATGGCTTCTTTGGCATCAGGTTTAATCGGATCAGCCAGCGCGATAGTGGCCACTAACTTGCCCGCTTTGGCGACATAAATTGGGGTTTTACCTTGGTTCGCAAAACTGAATGTCGCGTTAGGATCTAAGGCACTGCCATCGGAATTGACAATCTCCAATGCCGTCATCAAGGCGAGATTACCAATCGCCAGCGATACGCCATCGACCTTGCCCTCAATCCCCTTACCTTGATGGTTCGTAAATGCCTGTGTATCGGGCAATTGCGTCAGTGATTCCTTGGCATAACTGACAATCGCCCCCGCTAACGGATGCTCAGAGTGCTGCTCAAGGCTTGCAATTTCGCCCAGCAAGGTTTCTTTATCGGCATCACTCAATGTTTGTACTAATACAAAGTCAGTGACTTGTGGCTTACCTAAGGTGACAGTGCCGGTTTTATCCAGCACCACACAATCAACTTTACTGGCGATTTGCAGTGCCTCGCCATTTTTGACTAACACGCCCATTTGGGCTGCGCGGCCAACGGCCACCATGATAGACATAGGCGTAGCCAGTCCCAGCGCACAGGGACAAGCTATGATAAGCACACTCGTCAGCACCACTAACGCATGGCTTAAGGCGGGCGTTGGACCTGCAAAATACCAAATAGCCGCCGCCAGTAGCGCTATCGCCACCACAGTAGGGACAAATACCGCTGAGATCTTATCGGCCAATCGACCTATGGGTAATTTTGACGTTTGTGCCTGTTGCACCAGTGCAATGATTTTGGCGAGCTTAGTATCTTGTTGCCCAGCCGTCACTCGGTAAACTAGGCTGCCATTGCCGTTGACTGTGCCCGCGCTCAGACTGTCTCCCCGATATTTAAGGACAGGAATAGGCTCACCTGTGAGCATGGCTTCATCGAGTAGGGATTGCCCCGTTTCGACCTCACCATCGAGGGCAACTCGGTCACCGGGGCGCAAACGCAGCTTATCGCCCAGTTTCAACTGACTTATCTCAACCTTTTCATCACCCTTATCCGTAATACGAATCGCAGTAGTGGATTGCAACCCGAGCAGTCGCTGCACCGCTTCGCTGGTTTTGCCCCGCGCTTTGAGTTCGAGTCCATGACCTAAGTTAATCAAACCTAAGATCATCACACTCGCCTCAAAGTACACATGGCGGGTATCCATAGGGAATGCGCTCGGCATAATGACCACCAACATGGAATAGGCCCATGCGGTACTGGTGCCCAGCACAATCAACGTATCCATGTTGGTGGTTTTGGCTTTGAGCGCCCGCCACATGCCTTGATAAAAATGGCCGCCTGTGGTGATGAGTAAAGCTAAAGTGACCAGTCCCATGATGCCCCAACCTAGCTGCAGATTTGGGCTGTTGATCATCATTTCACCGCCCAGTAATCCCCACAGCATCATGGGCACACCCACAACGAGCGCGGCTATAGCTTGGCGCATCCGCAGTCGATACTCGGCGGCATCTTCAAGGCGTTTTTCTTCGGCGGCGACTTTAGCATCAATAACGACCTGCGCCGGATAACCCGCATTTGCCATCACAGCCAAGGCGGTATCAGCGCTCATCTTGCCTTCTACCGTCACTTGCTTATCGGCGAGATTCACACGCGCTTCGACGCCATCTTGGGCGGCAAACGCCTTTTCAATTTTTGCGACGCAGCCAGCGCAATTCATATTGGCGACATAGAGTCTGGTCATAGACATGGGAGATCCCTCACTTGATGTTTCACACTATAGGTCTAAGATAAAGTCTCCCATCACTGGAGAGTCAAGGATGAATTTGCTCAATGTGATCACATCGACAATTAATTGTTGGGCGAAGTGGGTGATACCATTCAGTTGGAAAAATAGAGGTCAAAATGAAGATAGGTGAAGTGGCGAAACAAACGGGCTTAAGTGTTAAGAGTATCCGTTATTACCATGATATTGGTTTAGTGTGCGGCGAGCGCAATGAGGCGGGTTATCGAGTTTATCGCCATCAAGATATTGAAGCACTTAAGTTTGTGCATCAATGTCGCGACTTAGGTTTTAGCCTAGAGGATTGCAAATCCTTGCTTGGTCTTAAGGGCAATGAAAGCCGTAATGCCGAGGACGTTAAGCAGCTTACCCAAACGCACCTTGCCTATGTCGAGCAACAAATCAATAAGTTACAGCAGCTTAGGTCGCAATTGCAGCACATGGTGACCCAATGCCAAGGCGGCGATCAGCCCCACTGTGCCATTATCGACAGCCTAAGTCACGAGACTCATGGCAGCCATGAAAATCACAAGAGCCAGCAAAATGCTGGCTCTGAGTGTTGCAGTAAAAGCCAATCGCAATAATGATGGCCAAGTTCAATAACGGTAAATACTGCGTTATTGGCTTCTCACTATGGTTGGCTTTAGCGCCGCGGCGTTATCCAGTACCAGTGTTGCAAGCTTACCCGCAGGGGTAAAGTTAAACACTTGCCCATAAAATGCCAGCTCAGTTTCTAATCCTGCGGCCTTGTGCTCAGGTTTCCAACCGCCGTGGGGTTCATCCTGATAGGCGATATAAGCCGTGGGTACGCCTCTCACTTTTAACGCCTCATAAATCTGCCGCGACTGCTGTGGTGGCACGATTTGGTCACGTAATCCTTGAAAAATTAATAAAGGCTCATTCAATCCTTCAAGGTGATGCAGGGGCGACAGTTCCCTATAGCGGGCTTGATTTTCACCATAGGGGCCGATAAGCAGATCTAAGTAGCCAGTCTCGAATTTATGGGTACTCTTGGCGAGCTGTTCAAAGTCACTGATCCCCGCATAGCTCACCCCCGCTTGAAATACATCATAAAATGCCAAGGACGACATCACAGTTAACCCACCAGCGCTAACACCTCGAATGGCCAGCTTTTGTCCATCAACCCAACCTTTATCAACTAAATACCGGGCCGCATTGACCGCATCTTCCACATCAACTTGGCCCCATTTTCCGTAGATACTTTGACGGTAAGCACGGCCAAAACCACTGCTGCCACGGAAATTAACATCGAGAACCGCAAAACCTCGGCTGGTCCAAAATTGAATATCACTGCGATAAGCCAGACTCGCCCGCGCCGTAGGACCGCCGTGTAACATTACAATCAAGGGCGGACGGGTATCATTAGGCGCAGTATAGTTGGGGTTAACCGGACCATAAAAATAACCGTAAGCTTGCTGGTTAGCACCTGTTTTAAAAGTAATATTTTTAGCACGGGAGATATAATTGGGATTAAGTTTTGGTAAGTTAGGGGTATACACCAACTCAGTACCACGACCGATCACTTTATAAATGCCCTTCTCTGGCGTCGCCTTAGCGCCGACAAAATAAACAGCATCTTCCCCTCGGATCACTTGGGTGATTTCACCAAAGTCGACGGCCAAAGATTCGGTCAGGCCTGAATCTAGATGCAATCGAATTAAAACGGCCTGACTACCAAGCATATAACTGGCAATAATCGTTTTTTCGGATTCAAAGGCATAGTTATGATTGCCTAAATACCAATCAGCCACCGCAAACTCGGCCTTTTTCTTTAGCACTGGGTCTAAGGTATTTTGTGCCGTGACTCTATAGATATTCCACCAATTACTGATATCCGATACGACATACAATTGTCCATCAGGACTAAATAATGGCTGCGACACCGAAGAGTCTGCGGGCGTGTTTACCTTACGAATATTGTGTAATTGCCCTTTACGGTCTAGATCCCCAAGCCAGAGCACGCTATTATCCCATGGCATATAGGGATGTTCCCACGTGATCCACGCCAGTTGGCTGTTATCGGGCGAGATGGCTGGCGAAGAAATAAAGTCATGGCCCGAAACAAAGGTATCGCCTTCACCGGCAAAATTAAGATTAATGGTAACAAGACTCGCCTTAGGCTCACCCGCTTGGCGATGATCTTCGCGCACACAGATAATCCTCGACCCTTTGGGGTAAGCAATACAATCTGCATGACGAGTACCATTTGGCGTTAAAGGCAAAGGGGGTTGATTAGGGGCAAAACGATAAAACAGTTGGTCCTGTGCCTTAGTGGCAAACAGACTCTGACCAATCCCCAAAAAGGCGGCACCACCGTATTCATGAACGGCGGATTTAACATTAAACGCAGGCGGCACTATGTCGGTAATTTTTCCCCGTTGATCGAGGCGTTTAATGCCGACTTGGCCTTGTTTTTCACCATCAGATTCAGAGAAATAAATAGCACCATCAACGCTTTGCAACTCAGCCACATTATCGGCCTGCTCAAAAACTTCAGTCGCCGATAGCGGAGACTGCCAACTACCATAGGGCGCAACTATGCGCGCGCCATTATCACTAAGATGCGGCGTCTCTTTGTTCGAGCGCTCGCAAGCACCTAAACAAAATAAGCCCCCCAGCATCCATAAATATCCATGTAGCTTCATTGTTTCTCCCCAATGTTTGCCAACTGCACAAACCGAAACAAAATATGAACTTGCAGAAATGAGTTATGTGTAAATTAGTTATTTTTTAAATTTTTTTAAGAACCAATTTACCACTTGCACTTGTTGTACTTGCGTTAAACCAAAATAAATACACACCCAAGGTGAGATAAGAAAAAACCATGGGATCACGGCCACAGAGCGGCCACTAAAGAGCAGAAAAAAGAAACCGCAATAAATCACAACCACCCCTAAGATACCCACGATCAACATCATGCGCTTAGTGATTTTCTCAAGCCAGTGGGCTTTTTCCTGCCAAGACATCCGGATTTCAAGCTCCATTACATGTGATCAACATGTTTGTAAAGTTATGTAAAAAAACGGGAGAGCGATTGTTGAAGGTTAACAACTAAATGTCAACTCCAACAGTGAAATCTAAATAAATCCGAAAGCTAGGGCATAAGAACCATTATCTTTATTTACCCTATAAAAAAACCGAGCCTAAGCTCGGTTTTTATGCAAATCAATAAGATATCGCTCTAAAGACGGATACCACCATCGATTTCAAACACACGACCGTTAACATAATCGTTTTCAATAATAAAACGTACGGTAGAAGCTATCTCGTCGGCATGACCTAAGCGGCCAACAGGCACGAGTTTCTCTAAACGCTCCAACGCTTCTGGCTTCATTGCTGCCGTCATCTCGGTCGCGATCACGCCTGGTGCTACGGCTGCACTACGGATATTGTAGCGCGCTAACTCCTTCGCCCAACCGACAGACATAGCCGCAACACCCGCTTTTGAGGCCGCGTAATTTGATTGGCCCATATTACCCGCCTTAGCAAGGCTAGAGATGTTAACAATCACCCCCGCTTGACCCGATTCAATCATGGCCGCTGCGGCCTCACGGCCACAGAGGAAACTGCCGGTCAGGTTCACATTGATCACCGATTGGAATTGCTCGTAAGACATACGATCAGTGACCTTGCCGTCTTTGGCTTTGACTAACATGCCATCACGCAAAATACCGGCGTTGTTCACTAACACGTTCACTTGACCAAAATCTTCGAGAATATAGGCAAAACCCGCGACGACGTCTTCTTCGTCGGTAATGTCTAAGGCATAACCTTGAACTTCAGTGTCCGATCCAAGCTCAGCGCAGGCTCGCTCGAGTTTTTCTTGGTCCACATCGATAAGCGCTATCTTAGCACCCGCCTGCGCAAAATTTTGCGCCATTGCTAAGCCTAAGCCACCCGCGCCGCCAGTAATGACGACAACCTTATCTTTTAAATCCATCTGGTGATCCCTTGTTATCTGTGTCTATTTTTTAAGTGGTGCAAATTGTTCAAATATACTGGAAAAATCTCGGCGACCATTGCCTTGTCTTGCATGATTAACATACAAGCTGCGGGCTAAAGCGCCCATTGGCGTGCTAGAGTTGCTCAATAATGCAGCTTCTTGTGACAGACCGAGATCTTTGACCATCAAATCTACCATAAAGCCACCTTGATAGCCCTTAGAAGAAGGCACTGTTTCCATCACGCCTGGGCAGGGATTGTACTTCTCTAGCGTCCAGTTTCCGCCACTGCTGACTTTCATAATGTCGGATAACACTTTGGGATCGAGACCATGATCGACGCCCATTTGCAGCGCTTCGGAAGTACCGACCATCAACACAGATAACAGCATGTTATTGCAGATTTTCGCGACTTGCCCCGCACCTGGACCGCCAGCGTGGAAGATATTCACACCCATAGCCTTAAGTACAGGCTGCGCACGTTCAAAAGCGTTATCCGAGCCACCACAAATAAAAGTTAAGGTGCCCGCTGCCGCGCCTGCCGTGCCGCCAGAAACTGGTGCATCCATAAATTCGATGCCGCTTTTAGCCGCTTCGGCCGCCACTAATTGTGCGCTTTGTGCATCGATGGTCGAGCAATCGATCAGTAAAGTATCACCCGCAACCACTTCAAACAGGCCTTTGTCTGTTCCATTGCCTAAATATAAGTTTTTTACATGCTTGCCCGCAGGCAGCATAGTAATCACCACAGTTGCGCCCGCTGCAGCGCCGCAGGCTGTACTTGATACTAAGGCGCCTTTTTCGGCCAATTGCTGCATAGCTTCTGGGACTAAATCAAAGACGCGAACCGTCATGCCTGCTTTTAATAAATTGGCCGCCATTGGGCCGCCCATATTACCTAAACCGATAAAGGCTACTGTACTCATGCCATCACTCCTGTATATTGTTCTTTTTAGTGTTGCGATAATGCTAGCCCATTGATTATGCTGTCATTATCACAGAGTAAAGCGAGCTTAGCTAAGCCGATAAATACAGCGCTTAGCCAACTCGGCCCTTAAACGCTTAACTCAGTTGGTTAAAGGGATGCGCCTCGCCCCATGGGGAAGCCAATATTTGCTCAAGTACCGCTGTGGGTACTGAGTTAACATCCTTAAAACGCCATTGAGGTTTCTTGTCTTTATCAATCAAGAGTGCACGAACGCCTTCGCAGAAATCACCGTGGGCACACACGTTAACACTCGCAGTTAATTCCCATTTGAAACATTGAGCTAAGCTAAGCTTAGTCCCTAACTGCCCTTGGATATAGACCAAGTGCCAGCTGATAGGGCTGCCCGCAAGGAAGGTGTCCCGCGCTTTCATTAACCACTTTTCTTCCGATACCAGAGTTGACATGCGTGCTGCAATATCCTGCAGACTGCCCGCCATAAGCCTGTCGATTATGTCTTGGCTTTCGGCTAATACACTGTCGCCCTTAGGAATATCCACTTGATTAGACAGCTCGTTGATCATGCTATCTAAACGTTGATGATTAAGTGCTGGCGTATCGCTCCAATCTAAGGTTGCCATGGCATCAAACATCAGCTCTTTGTCGTCGCGGTTCAGGTAATGATCCGCAAGGCCCACATAACAGGCATCGGCGGCATTGAGTTGATAGGCGGTCAATCCCAAAAACAATCCCATCTTGCCCTGCATACGATTAAGGAAATAACTGCCGCCCACATCGGGATACAGGCCGATAGTCACCTCAGGCATAGCGATACGCGAGGTTTCGGTAACGACTCTGTGGCTCGCGCCCGCCATCAAACCGAGGCCGCCGCCCATGACTATGCCATCGCCCCACACCAACACAGGTTTGCCAAAGGTATGCAGTAGATAATCGAGGCGATATTCCTCTTCGAAGAAAACCTTTGCTTCCTCAGTCACTTGCCCATTAGCGGCAATGGAAGCATGGTATAAAGCGCGCACATCCCCCCCGGCACAAAATGCCTTCTCACCGCTGCCATCTAATACGATGCAAGCGATAAGGGGATCTTTCTTCCACAGATTAAGCTGCGCCGTCATAGCGCGCACCATGCCTAAATCTAAGGCATTGAGGGCTTTTTCCACATTGAGTGTGACCACCCCAACCAATTTGCCAGAAGCAGTGGCTAAGGTTTGAAAAACCACATTTTGTGTGGTCGTGACCTGATTTGCGACATGCTCGACCACGTCATTATCTACTACATTCGTCATTAGCGGTTTCTCCACTCAGCTTTACGTTTCCCTAAAAACGCATTCACGCCTTCGGCCTGATCTTCAGTATCAAATAATCCGACAAATAACTCACGCTCAATCGGTAGCGCTTGGCTACGCGCCATAGTGCGCCCCGCTTGAATAAGTGTCTTGCACGCTGTGACGCTGCTTGGGCTTTGGTTAGCGACTTTAACGGCCAACGCGATTGCCGCATTAAGCGCTTCGCCAGTATCAACCACTTCTTCCACTAAACGTAGATTCAATGCTTGAGTCGCATCGATACGCTCGCCGCATAAAATCATCCGTTTAGCCCAACCTTCACCGACGAGTGCGGTCAGATTTTGAGTGCCACCCGCGCAGGGTAATAAACCGACCGTCGCTTCGGGCAATGCCATCACAGCTTGAATTTCGGCGATACGAATATCGCAGGCCAACGCGACTTCTAAGCCGCCGCCCATGGCATAGCCATTAATCGCGGCAATCGACACACCACGGAATTGGCTTAAGGTTTCAAAGGCTTCACAAAAATGCTTTGCCATCGTTGCCGCATTACCTTTGTCACCATCACTAAACAGTTTTAAATCGGCGCCAGCGGAGAAGAACTTTTGCCCTTGGCCCGTTAACACTAAGGCATAAATATCTTTATTGGCATTCAGCTCAAGCACTTTGGCTTTAAGCGCCTGCAAACTCTCGGCGGTCCAAGTGTTGGCTGGCGGATTGTTCATGGTCAGAATCGCCGTGTGGCCTTCGATACGTTCAACTAAATATTCCATCTTTATAGACTCCTTTTCAGTTATCGCCGACCTGTAAGTCACGCATATTGCGAGTTGAATTACAGGATTTGTCCTGCATTTTCATCGAGTAAACGACGGGCGATAATTAAGCGCATAATTTCGTTAGTGCCTTCTAAAATCTGGTGTACACGCACATCACGGAAATGACGTTCCAGCGGGTACTCCCTTATATAACCATATCCACCATGAATTTGCAGCGCCGCATCGCAGACTTGAAAACCCACATCGGTGGCAAAGCGTTTCGCCATAGCGCAATAAGCCGTGGCCTCAGGATCGCCACTATCGAGTTTAAATGCCGCAAGACGCACCATTTGGCGGGCTGCGACTAATTCTGTCGCCATATCGGCAAGCTTAAATTGCAGCGCTTGGAAAGCCGCTAACGGTTTACCAAATTGCTGACGCTCATTCATATACTGAGTTGCGCGCTCTAAAGCCGACTGCGCCGTCCCCACAGAACAGGTAGCGATATTGATGCGACCGCCATCTAACCCTTTCATCGCGAAAGCAAAACCTTGGCCTTCTTCACCGAGCAAGTTCGCTACTGGCACGCGCACGTTTTCAAAGGTGATTTGACGGGTCGGCTGGGCATTCCAGCCCATTTTATCTTCAGCTTTACCATAAATAACGCCAGCGGCATCCGCCGGAATGGCAATGGCCGAAATTCCCTTAGGCCCAGCTTGACCTGTACGGCACATCACGACTAAAAGCTCAGTGGCGCCCGCACCCGAGATAAACATTTTCGAGCCTGAAATCACATATTCATCACCGTCACGCACCGCTTTAGTTTGCAAAGATGCAGCGTCCGAACCCGCGCCCGGCTCAGTCAAACAGTATGACGCTAACATCTGCCCAGTGGTTAACGGCTCAGACCAAGTCTGACGCAGGGTTTCTGTGCCCCAAGTCGTCACCATCCAAGTCGCCATATTGTGAATGGTCAGCATGGCCGTGGTCGCGGTGCAGCCCTTGGCGAGTTCTTCAAAAATAATCGAGGCATCGAGGCGCGATAAGCCCATGCCACCTTCGGATTCTGGCGAATACAGAGAGCAAAAACCTAGCTCACCGGCTTTTTGGATCACGTCTTTTGGGAAATGATGTTCTTCATCCCACTTGGCGGCGAACGGGGTTAATTCTTCCGCGGCAAACTGGCGCGCAAGATCGGCAAACTGGCGTTGGTCATCGTTGAAATTAAAATCCATTGGGCTCTCCTATGACTCTATGGTCACTTTTTTATTGAATAAATTGGGCGCCATAAAGACGCCGTGGTTTATAACCGAGCTTAGCGTAAGTTAATGCTCATATTTGGCGTTGAAGCTACGGCGATATCGGACTCAAACCAGCGGGAAGTGATGGTCTTGGTCTCGGTATAGAAACGCACCGCTTGCTTGCCATAAGCATGTTGATCGCCGTAGAAACTGCCCTTCCAACCCGTAAATGAGAAGAAAGGTAATGGCACAGGAATAGGCACGTTAATCCCCACTTGGCCGACTTCGATTTCATGTTGATATTTACGGGCAGCTGCACCGCTAGCGGTAAAGATAGAAGTGCCGTTGCCATAAGGGCTGGCGTTAACTAATTCGATGGCGGCTTCTAAGGAGTCTGATTCCATACAACACAGTACCGGGCCAAAGATTTCTTCCTTGTAAATGCTCATCTCAGTGGTGACTTTATCGAACATGGTTGGGCCAATCCAATTACCGGATTCATAACCTTCCACGGTAAAATCGCTGCCATCGAGTAAACACTCGGCGCCTTCGGCTTTACCTTGAGCGATAAGTTTAAGCACCCGCGCCTTAGCGGCTGGGCTGATAACCGGGCCATAACCCGCTTCTTTATCGTCCCATAAACCTGGGCGAACTTTGGCTAAGGCTTCTTTTAATTCTGGGATCCACTCTTTAGCGGCACCAACAAACACGGCAACCGAAATCGCCATACAACGCTGACCCGCCGCGCCCACAGAAGCGCCAACTAAGTTGTTGATCACTTGCTGTTTGTTTGCATCTGGCATGATAACGCAGTGGTTTTTCGCGCCCGCAAAGGCTTGCACGCGTTTTAAGTTATCGGTACCCGTTTTATAAATATATTGACCCACAGCCACAGAACCGACAAAGGAAATGGCTTTAATCGCAGGGTCTGCCAGCAGGATATCTACGGCTGTTTTATCACCATGCACTAATTGCAATACGCCTTTAGGTGCGCCCGCCTCAACAAACAGCTCAACTAGGCGCTGCGGCGTCATAGGGTCTTGTTCAGAAGGCTTTAAAATGAAAGTGTTACCGCAGGCAATCGACAATGGGAACATCCATAACGGGATCATCGCAGGGAAGTTAAATGGCGTAATACCGGCACACACACCGAGCGGTTGAGTGTAGCTGTAAGTATCAATTGAACGCGCGACGTTCTCGACGGTTTCGCCCATCAATAATGACGCCACGTTACAAGCATGTTCAGCAACTTCGATACCACGCCATACATCGCCCTTGGCATCTTCAAAGGTTTTACCGGTTTCCTTTGCAAGAATGGTCGCCAGTTCGTCGTGATGTTCTTTTAGCAGATGTTGATAACGCAACATGACGCGCGCGCGTTCAGACACTGGCACTTCTTTCCAGGTTTTAAAGGCCGCTTTGGCGCTAGCAATCGCAGCGTGAACTTCTTCGCTAGTGGCAGCATTAATCACAGCAATCGGCGAGTTATTCGCGGGATTGGTGACAATAATCTGTGATGTGCCCGTACCTTGGATAAACTCGCCGTCAATGTAATGTTTTACTTGTGTGGTCATGTTGCAATCCTTTCCTTGTAGAGTGATGGGCTGGCGGTGCGATATTATGATTATCCTCAAGGGAAGTGATTGCCCTTGCCAGCCCCGTCTTGTTGATTTAACTAAAACCTGATTTGACAAAAACCTTTGCGATTAGACCTCAATCGCCATCGCTGTTGCTTCACCACCGCCGATACACAGCGAGGCAACACCGCGTTTAAGGCCGCGGGCTTTTAATGCATGGATTAAGGTCACCAGCAAACGAGAACCCGAGCAACCAATAGGATGACCTAAAGCGCAGGCGCCGCCATTGACGTTAACTTTAGCCACATCTAAACCGAGCTCAGACACGGCAAGCATAGTCACCATGGCGAAGGCTTCGTTGATTTCAAATAAATCGACGTCATCCGTTGACCAACCCACATTAGCCAGCAATTTCGCCATAGCGCCAACCGGTGCAGTGGTAAAGAGTGAAGGCTCTTGGGCGTGGGTCGTGTGGCCTTTAATGGTGGCTAATACCGTTAAGCCTAAACGCTCAGCTTCGCCGCGAGAGGTCAGCATCAATGCCGCTGCGCCATCGGAAATAGAGCTAGAGTTCGCCGCTGTGATAGTGCCATCTTTGGTAAAAGCTGGGCGCAGCGTAGGAATTTTTTCAGGGCGGGCATTACCGGGTTGCTCGTCGGTATCGATAGTCACATCACCACGACGATCGCTGACAGTAACTGGCGTAATTTCAGCTTTAAAGGCACCCGAGTTAATCGCGGCATTGGCTTTTTCGAGCGAACTTAGCGCAAAGGCGTCCATCTGCTCGCGGGTGATCCCAAATTCATCGGCGGTTTTCTGGGCAAATGTTCCCATGGCGCCGCCAGTATAAGCATCCTCAAGACCATCTAAAAACATGTGATCTAACACTTTGCCGTGGCCCATACGCATGCCGCTTCGGGCTTTATCTAATAGATACGGCGCTTGGCTCATGCTTTCCATACCGCCAGCGATCACCACTTTTGCACTGCCCGCTTTAATCAAATCGTGGGCTAACATTACCGTCTTCATGCCTGAGCCACAGACTTTGTTCACTGTGGTCGCACCAACGGATAAGGGTAATCCCGCACCCAAAGTGGCCTGACGCGCAGGCGCTTGACCTAAACCAGCGGGTAATACGCAGCCCATCAAGACTTCATCGACATGCTCACCCGCTAATTGAGTCTCCGCCAACAAGCCCTTAATGGCTGTCGCGGCTAAAGTCGGTGATGCAACAGATGACAAACTGCCTTGAAAACCACCCATAGGGGTGCGTTTAGCGGCAACAATAACAATATCTTGATTTAACGGTTCAGTACTCATGCAGGCTCCAACCCAAATTGACCACAAGGCCTAGTGCTAGCCTTGGGACGTTTAATAAAATCGACAATAAAACCACTCTGACGTTTACGCGAACGTAAAGCAAGTATTCCTTGGTCTAATGTGTCGATTTTATCGGGTAAAAATTGTCAGTAAGGATTTACAGCGAGGCAGGGATTAAGCACAGTCAAGCGTGGACAACAGCATCTAAGGGAGAGATAAATTAAGGGGTTTTTGGGTATCAGCTTAGGTCACATCCATGTGACCACATCACCATAAAAGGCTAAACAAAACCTTAGCGCGATTCCCACGGTGTCATCGCCGTCATATCACTTAAGTCATAAGGCGTTAACTGGTAAACGTAATAATTGAGCCAATTACTGACCAACAAACTACCGTGGCTGTGCCAGCGGGCAATGGCTTCGGCTTCTGGATTATTATTTCGATAATAGTTTTGTGGCACATTTGGCGTTAAGCCTTGGGCGAAATCCCTATGGTATTCATCGTTTAAGGTCGATTTTTGATATTCAGGGTGCCCCATTACAAACAAGTTACGGTTATTGCGACTTAATACTAAATAGGCCCCGGCCTCATCGGACTGCGCTAACACTTGCAACTGCGGGTGTTGTCTAATTTCTTCCACATCCATCTCGGCAAAACGCGAATGGGGTGCAAAGAACTCATCATCAAAACCACGTAACAGTGGGAAATGCTGACAAGTGCGCCTATGTACAAATACGCCAGAACGCTTCTGTTGCAATATTTTTCGATTTAAACCATAGAGATGATACAAGCCCGCATGAGCTGCCCAGCATAAAAACAACACTGAGGTGACATGCTCTTGGGACCAGTCGATGATTTCACGGATATGATCCCAATAAACCACATCTTCGAAATCGATTTGCCCAAGCGGCGCGCCTGTGATGATAAGACCGTCGTAATTTTTATGGCGCACGGCTTCAAAGTCACGGTAAAAAGTATTCATGTGGTCGATGGAAGTATGCTTGGACTCTTTGTCGTGAATGCGCAGTAAATCCACATCGACTTGTAAAGGCGTGTTGCCCAGTAAGCGCAGTAACTGGGTTTCTGTCTCGATTTTGTTCGGCATCAAGTTCAAAATCAGCACCTTCATCGGCCTGATATCTTGATTCGCCGCCCGCGTCTCGGACATAACGAAAATATTTTCTGACTCTAACACCCCTGCTGCGGGCAGATGATCTGGAATTCTAACCGGCATACCGCGCCTCTTCTGTTCGTAAATACTAACGGATTCGGCGCGTATGTCAGCTCACTTTTGAGCGGGCTAACTAGCCACCGACTTTCTCTAGCAGTATCGTCATTGGCTCAGTGGAATTGAGATCAATGTGATAGGCTTGAGTATTAATAAACAATAACTTATCACCCAACATAATCCGGGCACCTATGGCATAAGTGTGACCGGGTTGGAACTGATCGCTACCAATCGCAAAACTGAATGGCGCGGGTGTCGCAGCACCTTGTTGCACGCGCTCCGCCATCACTATGGCTGGCACATCCATTTTTGAGACATCAAGCAGTTGCACTATGACCTTAGCATCGGCAGGTAAGGCTATCCGTTCGCGATATAAGGTCTCGCCTTTTATCTCAACGATAGCATTCGGTGTCGCACAACCCGATAACCCCCCCATTACGGCCATTAATGCTAAGGCTGTTAATCTCAACGCGCTTAAACGCAACCATTTGTTCATTTTGTTTCTCCTAATCATACATAAAGACTTCTAGATGTCCATACGCCCAAGCTATAAATCTTGTCTTGGTGAACATAACTTTCTATCATAAGCCACCATTTCGTTGCCGAAAAATCTATGACCCAAGCAACTGCAATCATTGTGGGAGCTAGCTCACAATTAAGTCGTGAACTTGCAAAGCAATTGGCAGATCAACAGGTTGAATTAGTCTTATTCGCCCAAGATCCAGAATCACTGCGCGATTTTGCCTTATCCTTGCCAACAAAAGTACAAGTTTTTGCACTTCAAATTGAACAACCTCAAGCCATCATCAACCAACTTGAATCAGTCTGGCAAACTCTTGGCGGCGCGCACTTAGTCTTAGTTAATACAGGCCTCAATAGCTATGACCCCGAGTTGCCTTGGCTACCGGAGCAAGACATTATCGATGTCAATGTGCGAGGTTTTGCTGCCATCTGCAATACGGCATTTAGACTATTTCGCGAGCAAGGTTATGGACAACTGGCGGCAATCAACTCGATTGCGGGCCTGCGCGGCGGGCCGAGTGTGGCCTATCACGCCTCAAAAGCCTTTGGCCAGAATTACCTTGAGGGCTTAAGTATGCATGCTCAGCGCCTTAAGTTACCGATTACGATTACCGATATCCAACTTGGTTTGCTCGATAAAGCCGCTATGCAGCAAAGTGCAATGTGGCTTGCACCATTGCCACAAGTCGCAGCGCAAATCATCAAGGCAATGAAACAAGGCAAACGCCGCGTCTATGTGACCAAACGCTGGCGCCTCGTCGCTTGGCTTACTGTGTTATTACCCGAATTTATCTATAACACTCGCCACTGGAAAGCTAAAAAGCCAAAGCGCTAAATCGGCTTAGCCTAAGTGGAACAGAACATAGCGCGATAAAAAGTGCAGAAACGAAAAAGGAGCCTAAGGCTCCTTTTTTACGCTTATCTAATCAGTGGATTAGAAAGTGTAACCCACGCTGACCATATAAACCCATGGGTTGATATCAGTGTCGATAACCACAGTGTCGCCCGCTAATTTAAACTTCACGTCACTGCTAATTTGTGCGTACCACACTGAAGCGTTCACTAACCAGTTTTTGTTAACCTGATAGTCAACACCTGCTTGTGCCGCTAAGCCCCACGAAGTGCTCATGCTCAAGTCAGTTAACGCACCATTTAAATCGTTGGTGAACTCATTGTCGAAGAAATTAGTATAGTTAACACCAACACCCACGTATGGACGTAATTTAGATTGCACATCACCAAAGTAGTACTGCGCCACTAAAGTGGGTGGTAAATGTTTAGTTTCAGCAATCTTACCTACGCCAGCCAAAGAAACATCGTGGCTAAAAGGTGTGGCAGCTAATAACTCAACCCCAAAGTTATCTGTCAGCATGTAGCCAAAGTTTAAACCCACTTGAGTGTTATTGCTGATTTGGAACTCGCCGTTACCCGCAACATCATCACTTGATTCATTTGGCGCAACAACTACAGCACCCGCTCGAACGATAATGTCACCCGCTTGGTGAGCCGATACAGAGGCAGAAAAACCAGCGGCTAAAAGGGTGGCAGCGACCAGTGTAGAAACAGTGTTTTTATTCATCATCATACTCCATATGTACAACATAGGTTTTTGTTTTGTATTACATCCTTAACAATTGACGCCTACACTGCCAGAGATATGCGGCTGATTTATTGATCCAAATCAAAGTGAGTGAGCAATACTCACTTATAGGTACTACACATGGGAGCTGAATCACGAAATTCAAACATTTATTGATAATACCCCTTTGTTTTCTGTGAGCTAAGTGTTGTATTAGCCATCACTAATGACTTCCGCAAGAGGTAGTGACCAACAACACCATAAACATTTTAGTAACAATAAAAAGCACTTAACTAAGAGGTTATTTGAACATTAATTTCAAATTATAGAGACGGGTTGAATAAGGCTAAAAACAGAAAATGAACAAATAAAAACGGCTTGAGGATGATACCTATCATGTTAGATAACTAGATTGCATGGAATGATAGTGTGAGGCGGTTAAGTCAGTTTTAGACTGAACGAATAAGAAAGTGAGAAGATTAGCTTGAGTAGCAACACGTAAGCAAAGGATAGCGAGTTAGCCAGCCCTTAGTCGCGACTCTGTGATGAAACACTGGTAATGATCGCTTTGGATTGGCGCTCAATTTGAGGGCAAACAGAGAGTTCAGCCCAAAGGGAACCACCAGCTCAATACCGTAATGCGTGCAATGATGATCAGTCTCTGCATCTACCTGAGTATCTGTCTCAACATGAGATTTTAAACCCACCCCAACCGCGGTTTCTAACTCTGGCCAATGAGCCATAGCATCAATACAAGATGTGTAAGCCATGTCTTGATTGCGACTATGCATGCGCGCCTGATTCTTAACCGACCAAGGTAACTCAGGGGCAAGCTGATGAAGATAGGTTTCAATCGCCAGATCCCGCTCAGGGCTAATATCTAAAGGGCAAAAATAGATCAGATCGATATCGTTCAGTGGACTCAACTCAAATTCGTGCAAGCGATCCCAGACTAAATTACGGACAAATCCCGCCGCCAGACACCACTGCGGCATTGAGTGTACTTTGGCACATTGAAGCGCGAGTTCAAGCGCCCTCACCCGCTCGCAGTCTTGAGCTATCCATTCGAGTAATTGATGCTCTAGCGCTGCTTCACTCATGACATTACCCGTAGCACCACTCATAACAGTATCGCCAGCTTCAATATCAGATAAAAACACGGGAAAGACATTAGGCTTACTCCACTTCGCCATCGGTTTCTGAGCACTTTTCGACCTCATGACAGAGCAGAGAAACGAGACTATAAATCGGTGCCATCACCGCAACACAAATCCAAAAACCATGTACATCTTTGTCTAGCAGATTAACGCTAACAATATAGATAGGCACGAACAGGACCATCCATTTTATTATATTGAATTTGTACAGTATCGGCTTATCACAATGACAGCAGCGTCCTTCCTTAATCGGCACATCCTTAGCGCCGAGTTTATGTTTGCAATACGGACATTTTTTACTGAAAAGCATTTAAACTCCATCGCTGAGATAAGACTCGCAAAGCAAGCCTCATCATCCATTCTTTCAATTGGTAAAAACCGTATCCGCGCAATTCGTTACACCGCATCCGCTTGGCGCTCTGGCGCAGCATCGACAAAGGCTTCAAGCTGATTACACTCAGCCCACACGCGCATGATATTGGGATAAGGCGTTAAATCCACATTAAAACGCTGGGCGTTATACACCTGCGGTACTAAACACAGATCGGCTAATGTCACGGCATTCCCAAAGCAATAACGACCGCTATGCCGTGTTAACAAGGTTTCTAAGGCCGTAAAACCACTTGCGACCCAATGGTGATACCAAGTATTTTTGGCGGTGTCATCAGCACCTAAGGTTTGCGTTAAATACTGCAATACCCGCAAGTTGTTTAATGGATGGATCTCACAGGCGACCGTAAGTGCCATAGCGCGCACGTGAGCACGTTCAAGAGCCGATGCAGGCAATAATGGCGACTGTGGATGTATCTCATCAAGATATTCGATAATCGCTAAAGATTGCGATAAGGCATCCACATCCAGCTCATCATCCACCACTAAGGTTGGCACTAACTCTAAAGGATTAAGCGCAATGTAGGCAGCTTTATGTTGCTCGCCGCCATCACGTACGAGATGTACTGAAAACTGTTCGGCTGAAATCCCCTTGAGATTAAGGGCAATTCGAACCCGATAGGCTGCACTGGAACGCCAATAACCGTAAAGTTTCATATTTTCATGTCCTTATAAAAGTCAGTATAAAAACGGGGCAATTAAGCCCCGTTAGTTTGAGTCGGTGTCGCCCTTTAAGGGAAAGCCTTAGGCTTTGTATTCAACCACTTTTTGATCGATAGAACCAAAAATGGTTACATCATTATCATCGAGCATTTCGATACGCACTGTGTCACCAAAACGCATAAATGGCGTAGTGGCTTTGCCTTCGGCAATCACTTCTAACATACGTTTTTCCGCTAAACAGCTCGAACCTGCGCTACGGTCATAGTTAGAAATAGTACCAGAGCCAATAATCGCGCCTGCGCCCAATGGACGGGTTTTTGCAACATGCGAAACTAACTGACTGAAATTGAAGGTCATATCAACGCCGGCATTCGGACGACCAAATAATTCACCATTTAAATAGGTGATCAGCGGTAAATGCACTTTCGAATCTTCCCAACGGACACCCAATTCATCCGGTGTCACAGCCACAGGCGAAAAACTGCTCGATGGTTTAGATTGGAAAAAACCAAAGCCTTTCGCCAACTCACCAGGGATCAAGTTACGCAATGACACATCGTTAACTAGCATCAACAATTTAATGTGCTTAGCTGCATTGTCAGTGCTCACGCCCATAGGCACATCATCGGTAATAACCGCAATTTCAGATTCGAAATCGATACCCCAGTCTTCACTCGCCAATGGGATATCCGCTTTAGGGGCAATAAAGCTGTCTGAGCCACCTTGATAAAACAACGGATCTGTCCAAAAGGTTTCTGGCATTTCTGCGCCACGGGCTTTACGGACTAACTCAACGTGATTCACATAAGCGCTGCCATCGGCCCATTGGTAGGCACGTGGTAATGGCGATAAACACTTAGCTTCGTCGAACGCTTGCGCGTTATCTAACATGCCTTCATTTAACGCATCGTACAATTCTTGCAATTGCGGTCTCAGTAAATCCCAACCATCGAGTAATTGCTGCATAGTGTGGGCAATGGCAGGAACGGCAACCGTTTTAGTGAGATCGCGGCTGACTAACATCAACTGACCATCACGACGACCATTGTTATAACTTGCAAGTTTCATATTGGCTCCAGTGCTCTTCGGCTAGGTGTACAATTTTATTGTGCTGGAAAACGCGCGACGTCACCCAGCTTATATTCGGCGATTTAAATCGGACTTTTGACTCATTAAGGGCATACACGTTACGCATTCCGCGCCAACGAGGCATGCTCTGTTACTTGCTTTAACGTATTTGTTGCGCGTAGAAATACCCGATGCAGCTCAAGATTCCTATAGCGTGACCAAAATCACATTTAGGTCAATTATTTCACATTTTGTAAACTAATCATTACGTTTATAACCTAGTTACCGCTTATCAATATCTCGGTAAGCAATATGCCTGAAAAGTCGGCAACTAAGTGGAACGATACTGTTACATTGACTGTGTCAACCCAACGAGACTCTGACTAACGGCGCTTGGCTATCTTGTATTCACGCAGTTTATTAGCAATAGCTGTGTGTGATACACCTAGCTTTTTCGCCAACTGGCGAGTGCTCGGGTAGGCCGGATATAATCGACGCAACAAACTCGCTTCAAACTGCTTCATTGCATCGTCCAGATTGCCCTCAAACTCATTATCAAAGTAACCAAAACCTTCAGCATATGACGGCAATTTCAGCTGTTCTACCGTCAACTCGGCCGAGCCATCCCACATAGACACGGCTCTAAATACCGCGTTCTTTAATTGGCGTACGTTACCTGGCCAAGCGTAGGTGAGCAAATGATCGCGGCACTGGGCCGAAATCCGCCGAACAGGGCTAGACAACTGTTGACTGTAATGTTCGAGGAACATTTCCGTCAGTGGAATAATATCGACTTTACGCTCGCGTAAGGACGGAATGTGATAACTCAGCACATGGATGCGATAGTACAAATCTTCCCTAAACTCGCCGGTTTGGCATAGTTCAGCTAAATTTTTCTGGGTCGAGCAAATAATTCGTACATCAGCACGCACTTCTTCATCGCCCCCTATGCGTCTAAAAGTGCCATCTTGCAATAGCCGTAGCAGCTTAACTTGAGCCGCCCTAGACATTTCAGCCACTTCATCGAGAAATACAGTGCCCCCCTTAGCTTCTTCAAAAAAACCTCGTTTGACGACTTTGCCCTGACTGACGTAACCGAATAATTCTTCTTCGGCAGCGCTGTCGGGTAGAGCGGCGCAGTTGATGGCGATAAAAGGTTTTTCACGGCGCATCCCCGCATCATGGCTAGCTCTGGCCATTAATTCTTTGCCAGTACCCGTTTCACCCGTGATCAACAAAGGTGCATCGAGCTGGGCCATACGCCGCGCTTGCTTAAGCACTTCCTTCATCTTGTCACTGCTGGCTAATACATTTTCAAAGCCAGTGGTTTGGTTCTGCAGCGCGTTAAACTGTTTTCCAACGCGCGCAGGGGATTTCAGCGACACCACAGCACCAACCAAGATGGTTTTTTCATCCTCATCGGGTAGGTAAATCGGCAGCATTTCCGCTAAATATTCGTTTGGACCGATTTGAACTCGCGCCGCTTGTGGCAATACTTGTGCTTCACTCAACCAACGGCTGAAGTTAAAACCTTGCACCCAATGATTAAGCGACTCTTCGAGCACTTCGTGCTCACCCATGCCGATATTGAGCAAGGCGGACTCATTAACGATACGGATACGTGCCTTGGCATCGATAGAAAAAACGGAGTCGGGTAAGGTTTTGAGCAGGGTTTTAAGGGCGTAATGTTCTTGCTCTGAGGGCATAAATGACACCGTACGCACATCGTGGACACTTTCCACTTTGCGGATCTGCGGCATCAAGGCACTCAAGGTTTCAAAACTGATTTCGGCAAATTGTAAGTACAGGAATCCTTGGTTACTGGCATCAATAGCAATTAAATTAATACCATAACGCTCTAACACGACTAAGATATCTTTGGCTAAACCAACACGATCCTGACAGCTGACTTCCAAGCGCATAATGACTGATATTCCCTTTTTTGATTTGAATTTTGGGGATAAACCGTGCAGAGCTATTTTTCGCCTTAGGCTTTACAACAAAAATAACGCTTGCTAGGCAAATCGTTACCTTTGACGAAAACGTCAGCGATGAGGGGAAATAGCAGAGCCCGTATACGTTAGAAGGTTAAACTGAAAGTGGCAAGCCTAGTTTACAGTTGAATTGTAACAGGAAGAAAAAATCAGCATCATAAAACACATTAAGATGCTGATTAAATTGATTAAATAATTAACCTAGTAACTGGTCTGTCTTGGCGGCCATGATGAAGTCATTCTTATGTAGCCCCTTAATGGAGTGCGACCACCAAGTGACAGTCACTTTACCCCATTCAGTGAAAATGCCGGGATGATGGAATTCTTCTTCCGCTAAATCCGCCAGCTTATTCGTGAATGCCATCGCCAGTTTAAAGTTTTTAAACTTGTAGACGCGCTCAAGCTGCATTACGCCGTCACGCACTTGCACGCCCCAGTCAGGGATCATACGAATAAGTTCTGCCAACTCTTCATCGGTCACTTTTGGTGCATCGGCTTGGCACGCTTCACATTTCATATTCGATAACGCAGTCATACATACTCCTGTTGGCAACATTAATAGGGATATTCAGTTGCACTTTACTCATTACTTATTAATTACTTAAATCACATGACTAAATTAGATGGCGACTCAAATAAAACATCAAACCATCCATCGAATCGAGACTAGCTCGCCTTGGCTTTGGGAGGATATTTAGGAGCAAATAAACCTAACTGACGTGCCTTAGTGACATAACTCATGATGTCCATTTTGGCAATTTCATCAAGCATATCAATGTGCTCAATCACATAATAAATCGGCTGCATAATGTCGATGCGATATGGGGTTCGTAGCACATTCAATAAATCAAAGGGTTGACGTTCTGGCACGTCACTTTCCATTGCATATAAAGTTTCACCAGGTGAGCTTAAAATACCGCCACCATAGATACACAAGGGGCCATCTTTAGGCTGTAGCAAGCCAAACTCAACCGTAAACCAGTATAAACGCGCTAAAAACACCCTTTCTTCTTTGCTGGCATTTAAACCTAATTGGCCATACATATGTGAAAAATTAGCAAATGAAGGGTTGGTGAGCAAAGGGCAATGACCAAAGATTTCATGAAAAATATCAGGCTCTTGCAGGTAATCAAACTCTTCCTTACGGCGAATGAATGTCGCCACAGGAAACTCTTTATTGGCCAGTAGTTCAAAGAAACGGCCGAAGGAAATCAGCGCAGGTACGGCTGCCGTTTTCCAGCCGGTGGTCGCTTGCAATACAGTATCAATTTCAGTAAGTTGCGGAATACGATCCTTTAGCATAGCCAAGGCATCTAGCCCTTGCAAATACTCCTTACAGGCACGGCCAGGCAGGTTTATCGCTTGACGGGCATAAAGCTGGCTCCAAATCTCATGTTCTTCTTGCGGGTAGTTGATAAACCCTGTGTCATCAGCTCTGTGAGCGATGTACTCTGTTCCTTTCGTCATAGTCTTCACTTAGTGGCTAGCCCTCATGGAACCATAGTGATCTAAGCCTTTAAATTTGTTAACTCCCTCACACTTTATTCTTGCACCACCACTGTGACGTAAACGTAAAGCAAATATTACAAGGGTATTAAAAACGCCATGTAAGTGCACATCACCCATGCTGGATGAGATGCACTGTGCTACCTTTGCTAAAACTTACGTCGACTTCGCTGTAAAAATACTTAAATATCCTAAGTTTTCAGCGTTTCTAAATAGCTTTTCTGTGCAGGTCATTTACAATATTGGCCATTAACCGCATCTCCTTGACCTAAAAGGTTCGCAATGAAACAACATCAAATTCGTAAAGCCGTTATTCCTGTCGCAGGCCTAGGCACTCGTATGCTTCCAGCGACCAAAGCAATTCCAAAGGAAATGTTACCAGTTGTTGATAAGCCATTGATTCAATATGTAGTCAGTGAAGCTATCGCGGCAGGGATCAAAGAAATTGTACTCGTGACCCACGCCAGTAAAAACTCTATCGAAAACCATTTCGATACCAGTTTCGAATTAGAAGCCCAATTAGAACGCCGCGTTAAACGTCAGTTACTTGAAGCAGTACAATCTATTTGTCCTAAAGATGTAACAGTGATCAGCGTGCGCCAATCTCAAGCTAAAGGCTTAGGTCATGCGATTTTGTGTGCTAAATCTGTCGTCGGCGATGCTCCATTTGCCGTATTGCTACCGGATGTGATCATAGATGAAGCCAGCTGTGACCTTCGTAGCGATAACTTAGCCGCTATGGTTGCCCTGTTTGATGAAACCCAAGTCGGTCAAATCATGGTGGAAGGCGTACCACATAACGTCGTCAACCAATACGGTATTGCCGATGTGAATGGTCATGATTTACAACCGGGTGAATCTGAGCCATTAGTCGAACTAGTTGAAAAACCCTCTGTAGATGAAGCTCCTTCTAATTTAGCCGTTGTAGGCCGTTATGTGTTACCTGCCAGCATTTGGCCACTACTGGCTAAAACTCCTGCGGGCGCGGGCGATGAAATTCAATTAACGGATGCGATTGCGATGTTAATGAAGCAAGAAACCGTAAATGCTTACTACATGGAAGGTAAGAGCCACGACTGTGGTAACAAGCAAGGTTATATGCGTGCTAACGTTGAATATGCCCTGCGCCACAGCGAAATCGGTGAAGATTTTGCGCACTATTTAAAAACCGTTGTAAAAGGAATTAAGTAATGACGATTTTAGTGACCGGTGGTGCTGGCTATATTGGCACCCACACAGTAGTAGAACTGCTCAATGCTGGTAATGATGTGATTGTATTGGACAACTTGTCTAATTCAAGCATAGAAGCCTTAAACCGAGTCGAGCGGATCACTGGTAAATCGGTTACTTTCTATCAAGGCGATATTCTCAATAAAGCATTATTGCAGAAAGTGTTTAACGATCATGCTATTGATTCAGTTATCCACTTTGCAGGATTAAAAGCGGTGGGAGAATCCGTCGTAAAACCCCTTAAGTATTATGAGAATAACGTTACGGGTACGCTTATCCTTTGCCAAGTCATGGCAGAGTTTAAGGTAAAAAATCTCGTATTCAGCTCATCGGCAACTGTGTATGGAGATCCCGCAAGTTTACCGATCACCGAAGACTTTCCCACAGGGGCAACAAACCCTTATGGTCAGTCTAAGTTGATGGTTGAACATATACTGGCAGATGTACACAATGCCGATCCGAGCTGGAATATCGCCCGTCTGCGCTATTTTAATCCGGTTGGCGCCCATGCCAGTGGCTTAATCGGCGAAGATCCTAACGATATCCCTAACAACTTGATGCCCTTTATTGCGCAGGTTGCCGTGGGCAAACGCACCGCCTTAAGCGTGTTTGGTAATGATTATCCGACACACGACGGTACTGGCGTGCGTGACTATATCCATGTCGTGGATTTAGCCAATGGCCATTTAAAAGCGCTCGCAAAATTGGCCACTAAGCCTGGTCTAGTGACCTATAACTTAGGCACAGGCCAAGGATATAGTGTATTAGACATGGTTAAAGCCTTTGAAAAAGCTTGTGGTAACACCATTGCCTACCAAATTGCGCCACGTCGCCCAGGGGATATTGCCGCCTGCTACGCCGATCCAACCCACGCAAGGGAAGATCTTGGCTGGCAAGCGACTCATACCCTAGAAGATATGGCCAACAGTAGCTGGCATTGGCAATCAACCAATCCGAATGGTTATAACGGCTAATAACTTGAATGGCTTGTGGAAATCTCCCAAGCCATTTTTCTTTATCCCTCTAAATACCATCGCTTTACATCATTAACCACCCGAGGAGCAACATGACTCAAAGTATTAATCACAGCCGTCGCAGCCTCTTTCGCCGGCGTAAAGATAATGCGATAAGGCCGCCTTGGGTACGTGATGATATCGAGTTTACCGATGTGTGTACTCGTTGTTCCGCCTGTCTTGAGGTTTGTGAAACTCACATTATCATCAAAGGTGATGGCGGATTTCCTGAAGTCTCCTTTAAGGACAATGAGTGCACATTTTGTACCCTGTGTGCTAAGGCTTGCCCTGAAAATATTTTCGATTTGACTCAAGCACCTTGGCAATACCAAGCCCATATTCAAGAAAGCTGCTTAACCTTTCAAGGGATCTGGTGCCAAAGTTGTAAGGATGCCTGCGAACCAAGAGCCATCAGTTTTGTGCTCAGTATTGGTCAGGCTCCGAGCCCCAAAATAGATCTTGATCTTTGTACTGGATGCGGTGCCTGCGTAGCTCCTTGCCCTAGCAAAGCCATTGAGATAAAACGACCAACTTGATAGAAACACTGTAATTGCATTAACACATGCAGAGCTGTGCTTCTCATGGATTTTAAGCTAGTATCGCGCCTCTGTTGAACTCAGTTAATCCCTTCTCGAATTAAGTTAATTTATGATGATGTTTGTAAAAAAACTGTTTTTCCCGCCTAAAAAAAGTACCTCTTTTAGCTTTATTGCTCGAGGCACTAAACTCACGGGAAATATCGAATTAACAGGCGACGTGCTTGTTGGCGGTGATATCCAAGGTCAGCTGCTTTCTGAGGCCAATATCACCATAGAACAAGGCGGTATAATTCAAGGTGAAGTAAAGTGCCATGAATTTATCGTCGATGGGCACTTCAAAGGCAGACTTATTTGTGAGCGTTTAGTGATCCAACGTAATGGTGTTGTCGACGGCGAAGTGGCAAGTACCTCAATGCAAATCCTAGAGGGTGGCCAATTTATCGGGATGCGGATTAAAGAAGATGCACCAACCATTTACTCCCATGCAATAGGCCATACACCAACAGCAGATCCACTCAACTTACCGTCCGTGCAAAACGACGTCATAGAATCTCGTTAATCCGAAATGCATCACTATCGTTTGCTCGCCGCCTTAGGTGAGCAGACTTTGACTCACTCTTTTAGCTCAATCATTCCTTTCCGCCTGATGTTAAACATAGCGCCTACTCATCTAACTCTCCCCAACTCTCCCCTTTACAATGGTTAAATAATTGTTATTTTGCCGAGAGGGATCACAGTTAATCCGCATGCTGAATGTTAATCTTGGCAGTTAGTATCCATGATATTTGATCGCGGTGGTTCGGGTAATCGCAAGGACACAGAACTCCCCTAATAGCGCCGCAAAAACATTTAAGACTCATACAGGGCAAAATACAAAATGAGCAACTTATTACTAAAACAGATCTGTGAACTCGATGTTTTTACCTTGCTTGTATTTAAAAGTATTTTCGACACTGGGCACGCAAATAGCGCGGCCAAAGCGCTAGATGTTTCTGCACCCAAAATAAGCCGCTGCCTCAATGCATTACGCCTAACCTTTAACGATGAACTATTTTATCGTCGTCAACAGGGGCTTAAACCGACGCCTTTAGCAGAAAGTCTCTACGTTGCTATTTGCCAGTTTACTGAATCGGTTTATCACCTCGAACAATCTGCAATCCAGATACAAAATGCAGCCATCAATGCCGACTTACCGCTGCATATCGCTGCTTGTAATGGCCTGCTAAGCTTTTTAGCGCCTCAGTTAAGTACTCCTGAACTTGCCCAAAAGCTAGGACAAATACGCTTACATAAATGGCAGGAAAATAGCGCTGAGTTGATCCACGCAGGTGCGCTTGATTTTGGGATTACGTTTGAAAGTGCTGAAAATAAAGAATTAAGTTACACCAAACTTGGCTCAATCAATGGCATTTATATCGTTGCAGCCAAGCAACACCCACTTTGGGACGTTGAGACGAATATTACCTTAGAGCAAATTTGTCGCCATCCGTTTCTATTTCAAGAACTCAAGGGCTTTAACAGTAAAATCGATCCCTTAGAATTATTTTGCCAGCGCCAAGGTATCTTACTGCCTACAGTAGAGAAAGTGATAGACAGGGAGGAATGGTATGCCCATCTATTAACCATGAAGAGTGTGGCTTTCTGTTCCAGCATTGATATGCACACAGTTAAACATATGCCCGGATTACATCTCGAGCGCCTTAGCGACACAGAGCTTAATAGACTCCACGAAACTATGATGGCGCCACATTATTATCTGATTGAGAAACCTGCAGTTCATCGGCGTTACAGCCAAAGCCAGTGTGATCTCGTCGTGCGCTCCTTACTTGCCGCACTCGAACCAGCACACTAATACAAAAATAGATTACACACTAAGTTCATCAACCTAGCTTACGTCATGGATGTTAAGTGGGTTAAGTGGGTTTACTGGGCTATGGCTTCTATTTATCCAAGGCACAATTAAATCACTTTAAAATGCCATATCTTCCCCCAATCCTCGCCCTCTTATCCCATTGCTTTTATGCTCAAAACCTTAAGATAACTACTTAAGATTTAGGCTCTCTTAACATCGTTCATTTTGCTTAACCGAAAATGAATTCATCATTTCGGCCTAAGTTTAAAGATTGAAATTGTGATACACATCATAGGCTAGCGGCTTAATTTCACTATTTAAAATATCAAAATGCAAAGTTTAGAATTACCATTCACGGGTGTTAAATCATCGTTCACATATCAGATACAAATTTGCAAATACCACTTTATAAGTAGATGAATCCTCCTATATTAGAGGCACTGCACACGCAGTCTTATAGATAGAAAAAGGGACGCGATGATGAAAAACTACAATAAATCTCTACTGGCACTGGCTCTCGTCAGTACCTTAAGTCTTACCGCCTGCGGGGACGGAAGCGATGGTCAAGATGGGGCACCTGGCACACCAGGTACACCCGGAACACCAGGCACTCCCGGAACACCAGGTACACCCGGAACCCCTGCGGGCTCCTTCGCAACGACTGCTCAATCTATTACTGATCTGGCTTTCACTTTAAGTCCAGCTGACATTAAAGTGACCAGCAGTGAAGGCTTCAGCGTTAAATTTACTGTGACAGGTAAAAATGCAGGTAAAGTGGTCCCATTCAAAGGACTCGATAAAGTTGCACTTTATTCTTTAACGGCAAATGAAAACACCTCAGGTACTGGCGCACCGATTGAGTGGCAAAATAATGCCACGGCAAATGCCGCTGGTACTTCACTAACTTGTACTCTAAACGGCCTTAACGGCACTAAAAACGCTTGTACTTTAACTGAAGATACAGCAACACCAGGCACTTACACTGCAACTTGGGCATATGATGGCGCAGCGCCAATCATTAATCCCAATGACAATCCAAACGCAGTACACAGAGTCTTCCTACGTGCATACAACATAGTTGATAGCACAGGTGTCGCGGTTTCTGGAAAAATACTATCTGTACCCGTTGACTTTATCCCTGCTACCGATGAATTAGCGGCTTCTGGTAAAGATACCGTCAGCAGTGCAGCTTGTGAAAAATGTCACGGTGAAGCTGATGGCCATATCGCCAATATTTCAGCACATAGCAACTATCAAGACGTTAAAAACTGTGTGACCTGCCATAACCCAGATCAAATCCCAAGTGATGCAAATTTAGCTGCTGGCTTAATATTTGACTTTGCACCTATGATCCACAGGATCCATTCTGGCGCAGAAAACGCAGCAAACTTCGATACTAGTAACAAAACCGCTAAAGAATGGAGTGAAATTGGCTTCCCATCTGATCTGAAAGAATGTACGACCTGTCATACTACAGACCAACCTAGCTATAACACTATTTACGCCCAAGCTTGTGTAGGCTGCCATATGACAGTCAACTTTGCGACCGGTGAAAACCACTCTGAATTTGCCCTAGCTCAAGCAGATGATACTCAATGTAGCTCTTGCCACGGCACAGGTAACTTGTCACCTGCGGTGGTACATAGTGTTGGTAAACGTGCAGAGTATGCATCTCTGTTCAAAGTTGACTTCACCAGTGCTACAACAGTTCCATCAGCGACTCTAGGCATGAAAACCTTAACCTTAACAGCCAATGTCACCTTAAATGGTGCGCCAATTGCTGATGGTACATCGTTAAAAGCCTACAACGCGACCACTAACCCAACAGCGATGTTTGTCGCTAATGGTCTATTGATCGGTAATGTGGCCACTGACGGTACTGTATACTCTTGGAGAGATGTTAAACCTGCAGCAATCAGCCTGAAACTGGAAAACGGTACACTTGCTGGTGGCGTGTTAACTATCGTTAAAGATATCCCAGATGCGCAAGCTGTGGGCACTCTCTACGTAGGTTCAGAAGCCAACTTCTGTGCTAAAGCGGGTAAAGTGGTTAGCTGTAATACTACAAACTTAGAGTTTGGTCCAACTAGCCCTATCGGTAACGAAGCTGCAGTGAAATTCTATAGCCCTGATGGTAGCGCAGTCACTAAAGCCCGTATGACTGATCCTACTCGTATCACAGTCGCAGAAACTAAGTGTAATGCTTGTCATGGCACCTTAGATTATGCAAAAGGTTCAAGACACGGCGCTTACACCTTCGACCAATGTATGCACTGCCATAACGACACCACAGGCGCTTCTGGCCACGGTGCAACTGGCTATAAAGGCGATGATGGTAAGTTAGTAGTTAATCCTGAAGTGACCTTCAATAACAAAGACCTATTCACAGTTGCTCACCGTTTCCACAGCGGTAACTTCGGTGTAGTAGAAGGTATCTTCCGCGATGCGAAAGGTGGTTTGTTCGGTTATCCTGCTGTTGAAACAGATTGTGCGGCTTGTCATAAAGACAATGCCAAACTGTTTGCAACTGACGGTGGTTTAACTTCAGGCAAACGCTCAATCAAAGTAGGTGCTTACTACATTAGCCCAGTGGCTGAATCATGCCGTACTTGTCACGCTCACTCTGATGCGGCAGCTGTCGCTCACTTTAGAAGTAACGGTGCGGTAGTAGAAGCGGATGCAATGACAGATCCTAACCTACCAGTAGAATCTTGCGCGACCTGTCATGCTGAAGGAAAAACCTACGGCGTAGATAAGGTACACGCAGAGTAGCACAGCAGTACTAGTACCTTTGGGTTGCCCCTGCACAACCCAAACTTCATCTCTGCAACTCATTGGGGACCCTTAGGGTCCCCTTTTTTATTGCCAATTATCTTCACAGAAAAATGCAATATCAATCGTATTAATAACTGCAGTAAAGCTTAATCCGCTAAGCGACTGGCTTGTGCAATACGTTGTCTAAGCAGCTTGATAAAGTCCTTAGCTTCTCTGTCCAAACTGTCGTGGGGAATATACAAGTGATAACCTAAACGCGTATCTAACATCACGCAGCGATGCCCAAACATCGCCAATACACCGCGATAACGATCCCCTTCTATCACCAAAGGACCAAACTCTGCGCCGAGATAAGTTTCTAAAGTCGCTAAGTCTTCATCTTGCGAGGCTGCAGTCACCAATAAAGGCCGCTGCTCTGTTAATAAGCCGGTGGCTAAGCGCAGGGAGATATTATCCAAAATAGGATTTAAGTGTTTTAGCTTAATGCCTAAATAAGATAACTCTATAGTATCTAAACCATTAGTCACCCGCGGAATATCGACCCGCTGAATATTATCCCAATCGATAGACACTTTGCCGCGGCGATGAAAATAGGTCAGCCCCTTGTCATCTAGTGCTAGAGTCGTTTCCGGCTCATACACCTTGGCTAAACCGAGAATGAGTGAAATAGCGCCCAAACTAAAAAACATCAAACCAACAGCAAACAAGGCCGGCCACGTCAGAAACAGTCCCAAACCCAGCACCAGACTTAAGCCTCCCAGCCAAGTTAAGGTTAACCCATTTCGTTTCGATAAAGGACGCACAGATACTATTTCTGACTCAATTGTCATTGTTCATCTTCCTGTTAAAACTCACTATCTTTAGACTGAACTTGGCAAACCACACCTTTAACTTACGGCCTTTATCCATAACCACAAACGGCCAATGTATTCGTGAATCGCCCGTTGAGAAGCCACTAAATTATCGGCAGTTAACCGCCACCAAAAATCATCTCGGCCAATAAAATCCGTTGGGGCAGCATCGGGGTGTAAGCCTTTAGCGGCGAAAATAGCCATCGCCCTTGGCATATGAGTGGCCGATGTGACTAAGCGAAAGGGCTCCTCCCCTAACTCCCACTTTAAGTATTGCGCTTCTTCTATCGTATCGCGCGCCAGTGGAAATTGAATAATTCGGCTTTTATCAACACCTAGCTCTACCGCGGCTTTAGCCATCATTTCAGCATGGGAAAATTGAGTGAGTTCACCGCCCCCGCCACTGACAATCAACATACACTCTTGACCCAACTTAAGTTGCCGAATTCCTTCAGTTAACCTTGTAAGGGCGACGTCTGATAAGGATTGCACCGCAGTCGCTCCTACTATATCAGCATGCCCTGAACCTAATACCATCACAAAACAAGCGCCTGCGATGGGCGTGGAATTAATCGGGTAAGCTGATTCTAACGGCCGCACTAAGGTATTCACACTCAGTTGACTGCTTAAAAACAGTAAGAGAAAAAAAGCGCAGGATACTAAGTATTTCGCCATACTGCGACGGCGCCATACTAGAAAAGAAATCAGTAATAACAATAGGATAAAGGGAATCGGCATCATCCCCTGTGAAACAACTTTCTTAACCCAAAACATGATGTCCATGCCAAGCAACCCAAAAGAGCGCAATCATAGCATCAAAATACGGCGAAACGCATAGCAGATAACATTAGCCCAGCGTTTCGCTGGGCTAATGTTTATAAAACGTATAGGCCATTAAGCATTGATTTCAAAGCCTAATAAGCTCACTAGATGAGTACATATATCCAAGCAAAGATTACTTTTCCCATAACCAAGCGGCGCCGCGCACACCCGATGAACAACCATAAAGATTCTGCATCACAGGCGTATTGCATTCACGCCCCACCACATAATGGGCCAGCAATGCCGGTAATCTTGGGTAAATCGCCGCAACATTAGACATACCGCCGCCCAGCACTATGGCATCGGGATCGAGCATATTGATCACATGGGCGAGTGAACGAGCGAGCCTATCCATATAACGATCAAACGCAGCGACCGCAATGGCATCACCCTCATCGACTAACAACATAATATCGGCACCAGATTTTGCAGCAGCACGCACTGTGCCCGCCGCCATCAAAGCCGCATTATAATCACGCACAAAGCCAGTGCCAGAGATAAAGGTCTCGATACAATCGGGATTGCCACAGAAGCAACGGGTGGTATTAAACTCTTCCTTAGTCATCCAAGGCAGAGGATTATGACCCCATTCACCGCCGATACCATTACCCCCGCCGTGCACTTTGCCGTTAATTGCCACGCCAGCGCCACAGCCAGTGCCGAGAATCACGCCAAACACCACAGATGCGCCAGCGGCGGCACCATCGACCGACTCTGATACCGCAAAGCAGTTTGCATCATTGGCAACCCGCACTTCACGCTGCAACAATTCCCCTAAATCCACATCGAGGGGATGACCATTGATCCACGTTGAATTGGCGTTTTTCACTAAACCTGAATAGGGCGATACCACACCAGGAATTCCCACACCGACTGTGCCTTGCTCGCCAAGTGTCGCTTCCGCTTCCTTGACCAGATTGACAACCGCAGCTAGCGTGCCCTGATAGTCACGCGGCGTCGTCACACGTTTGCGAAATAGCTCATTGCCTTCATCACTCAGTGCGACTAATTCTATTTTTGTTCCGCCTAAATCGACGCCCATGCGCATCATGATTACTACTCCAGTGTTTAGCCCGCCCTTTTATCACCGAATGTCGATGCTAGGCGGTCGTTACTTCACCCAACCAGGGGCTGTGGCAATAAAGTAAGGGTTTAAAATGTCAGGTTTTTGATTATAAGTTAATGGTTCACCTGAGTCATAACAGACAACTGTGCCGCCTGCACTTTCGAGCACGGCTTGCGCCGCCGCAGTATCCCACTCACTAGTAGGGCCAAGTCTAGGGTACAGATCGGCACTGCCTTCTGCCAACATACAAAACTTAAGCGAGCTCCCCACGCTTAAGATGTCATGCTCGCCAAACTGTTGTAAGTATTGCGCTAAACCTGGACTCAAGTGCGAGCGACTGCCGACAATCATCGGCATCGCACGTGGCGTGTTAGCCCCCAATAAGGGACTTTCTTGACCCGCTTGTTGACGCCATGCACCTAAATGCTTAGCGCCGTAATAATACGTATCGAGCACAGGCGCATATACCACCCCTGCGATAGCAACCCCTTGATGAATAAGCGCAATATTGACAGTAAACTCGCCATTGCGCTTAATAAATTCCTTCGTGCCATCTAAAGGGTCAATTAACCAATAGGTTTGCCATTGACGACGCACGTCCCATGCGATATCCGCCGCTTCCTCAGACATAATAGGAATACCGACAAACTGCTGCGCCAATGCTGCCACTATCACGTGGTGCGCGGCTAAATCGGCGGCCGTCACGGGACTATCGTCACCCTTATGGCTCACCGAAAAGTCATCTTGACCATAAACCACCATAATGGCATCGCCCGCCGCTTTGGCAATCGCGACCACTTGCAATAAATCTTGTTTGGTCAATGTCTGTGCTATTGTCGTCTTGTCTGTCACTGAAACGTCCTTAATGCATTAAATATTCTGGCATTATGCCATTGTCATCCAAGGAGAATTTAGAACAAATTCATCATACATCAAGCAAAATAGACTAAGACTCACGGCTTGAACCGCTGCGTACAAAACCACAGATAAACAAAGTGATTACGATACTAAGGCAAGCCATCGGCGCTGAGAAGAGCCTTGAGTCCAGCTGCATTCGTATTCACAGCCCTTGTTTTCATACGGATAGTCTACATCTGTCGCTCAAATCTGATTATTGGCGGGCTTATTGTTTTCGACAGCGTTAATCACTCTGATGACGTAAACGCTTAAAGCCTGATTAAAGCAGCCTAAAGCAAAATGTGAGTCACGCTCATTATCGTCAAGATAACCGCCGCAACATGCGATTCAGTTGCTGACGCCAATCTTGCCACTCGATCAGTTCAGGCATCAACAGTGCGTTATGGGTCACCAAAGTGGAGCGTAATTTACCACTGTTCAACACACTATAACTCGGCCTTTTTGCCAAACTCACGCCGCGGTTTAGTGCCTGTTTAGCATAATCCGCACTGGTAATCGGCTGGATATCCACAGGTTGACTTAACAAATTAAGCGCTAGGGCTTGTCGCTGGATTTCACTGGCAAATTCATACCAACTGCACTGGCCTTGAGCGCTGTAATGGAATACTCCAGAGCACTGCTGCACGACTAATTGCCATATCACCTTAGCGAGTGCATCACTCCAGGTCGGGCAACCGATTTGATCGGCTATTACCTGCAAACTTGGCTGAGTACGCATCAAGTTGAGCATGGTTTTGACAAAATTATGCCCATCTTGACCGTAAAGCCATGAGGTGCGAACAATCGCTGCATCCTCGCCAAGAACCGCCACTACCCTCTGCTCACCGAGTAACTTACTCTTGCCGTAAGCAGACAACGGCTCGGGAGCATCAAGTTCAACAAATGGCCTTGGTAAATGAACTTGGTTTGGGTTTGGGTTTGGGTTTGGGTTTGGGTTTGGGTTTGGGTTTGAATTTGGAGCTAAGTCAGGGTTTTGATGCTGTTCAACGCCACTTTCTCTAGCATCGCAAACAGCACGTTCAGCAGCATGAGCACTATCGCAAACAGCTTGATCACTAAACACATAATCGCTCGACACATGCAGTAAGCGCGCGCCCGACAGTAAACATTGCTGCGCCAGTAACTCAGGGCCAAGTGCATTAACCCGATGCGCTTCGATTGCATCATGCTCAGCAGCATCCACCGCATTATAGGCCGCGCAATTGATCACCCAGCTTGGTCGATATTGAGCAAATACGGCAGCAATATTGGCGGCATCGGTAATGTCTAACTGACTGCGACTTAACGCATACAGCTTCAGCGGTGCGCCTGTGTTTGCACTTATGTTTGTGTTTGTGTTTGTGTTTGCGATGCTATTTAGGGCTAGCTCGCCAATATCGGCAGCGACTCTCAGCAAGGCCTGTGCGAGCTGACTCTTCGCGCCCGTGATTAACACGACTTGCGGGATGTTGGCTTCTGTAGTGCTCGCCTCAGCGCTTGGAGTTGGCATCGCCTCAGTGACCACTATTTTCATCACTAATCATATTCACTATGCTTCTATTAATTGAGCATCGTCGCTAAATAAGGGGATCAAATCGGCGACGGTTTCATGACCACGTGCGGCTAAAAAGGCCAAGAGTGCAGAAGGACTGCGATTGAGTAATCGTGATGGCGGATAAGCCACTTCATCGATGATCGCTTGCGCCCGCGCAAAACCGCCCAAACTAAAGGCCACATGGGAATCAGAGCCCATAACTAAAATAGTGCCAAATTCCTTGGCCGCTTTAGCAATCGCAGTGCAATTGGCTTCGCTACCCTTACGGGATACTTCAAAGGAGGAATTGTTAATTTCAAGCGCTACACCGTATTCGGCAGCGGCGCGGGCAACGGCTTCAATATCAATCGGGTAGGCTGGGTTTCCCGGATGAGTAATGATATCAACCTTGCCACTCTTAATCGCATTAATCATAGCCTCTGTGTGGGTTGCCTTATCCGATGGCGGATAAACCGGCTCATGGAATCCCGCGAGCACAATATCCAGCTGCTTTAGATAATCGCCAAAGAAATCAATCTCGCCGTCGATATTTTTTATGTTGGCTTCGATACCGCGCAAAATCCCGACACCATCGACCATACGTGGCAGCACTCTTAAATTCACAAAGTGCCAAAAATGCGGTGCATCGGCCATCGCAGGCCCATGATCTGTGGTGGCAAATAGGCGAATCCCCTTCTGCTTTGCCACCGCTAAGTAGTCATGAATCGTGCTATAAGCATGGCTCGAAGCCACAGTATGGGTATGAGTGTCGACTTGGTACTGCATGGTTCACCTCAGTCAAATGATTCAATCAATTTAGAAAAACTGGCCACGATTTAGCTAAAAAGCGATAACAGTTCATCGGCGCTTCCTTGCCATGTGCCCTTGCCTTTACCTTCGAGAATACTGTCCGCCAGACTTTGCTTATGCTGCTGCATTTCTTGGATTTTTTCTTCTACTGTACCTTCTGCAATCAGCTTATAAACAAACACTGGCTTATCTTGGCCGATACGATGGGCTCTATCTGTAGCCTGTTTTTCCGCCGCCGGATTCCACCAGGGATCATAGTGGATCACAGTATCCGCCGCGGTGAGATTGAGCCCAGTGCCGCCCGCTTTTAAGCTGATTAAGAACACAGGCGTATCGCCCTCTTGGAACTTATCTATCTGCGCTTGGCGCAGGCGAGTTTGTCCTGTGAGCTTACTGTAATCAAGCCCCAAGTCCACCAGCTCAGCTTCAATCAAGCTGAGCATGCTAGTGAACTGGCTGAAAATCAATATCTTACGTCCCTCTTGCACCATCTCGGGCAAGTTCTGTTTTAGCCAGTCTAACTTAGCATTATTCTTCACTTTCTGCGCTTGCTCTAACTTCACCAAGCGCGGATCACAGCAGGCTTGGCGTAACTTAAGTAAGGCATCGAGAAACTCGATATGACTGCTACCAACGCCTTGAGTGGCAAATAAATCCCGCAGTTTTTTCTCCATCACCAGTCGAATACTCTCGTAGAGATTTCGCTGATCTTTTTCTAACTCTAAGCTCTGGGAGATTTCGGTTTTAAGGGGTAATTCACCGACCACTTCATCTTTGGTTCGGCGCAGCACAAAAGGCGCAATCCGTTGACTCAAGATTTGCGCTTGTTCCATATCCCCATAACGTTCGATTTTGTGCCTAAAGGATTTGTTAAAAAAAGCATTAGTACCGAGTAATCCGGGCAAACAAAAATCCATCAAAGACTTAAGTTCACCTAAGTGATTTTCAAGCGGCGTACCCGACAGGCACAATCTAAACGGCGCTTTAAGATCTTTAATCACTTGAGTCACTTTCGCCTGCGCATTTTTTATCTGCTGCGCTTCATCCAGCACGATATGTTCAAACACCTGCCGTTGATAATAGTCACTGTCGCGCACGATCAGCGGATAGGTCGTCACCACAATATCAAACTCATTTAAGCGTTCGAGCAAAGGCTTGCGTAAAGCACCATGAATAACGACTAGCTTTAACGAAGGCGCAAATTTCGCGGCTTCTTTCGCCCAATTACCCACTAAGCTCGTTGGGCAAATAATTAAACTCGGTGAACAACTTGCCACCGTGGATTTTAGTGCTTGCTGCTTAAGTAAAAAAGCCAAGGTTTGAATGGTTTTACCCAGCCCCATATCATCGGCCAAAATACCGCCAAGCTGATATTCCTTTAAGAAACAGAGCCAATTCAACCCTTGCTGTTGATACTGACGTAATTCAGCATTTAAGTTGTCTGGGACTGCGACCTCTAACACACCGTTAAAATTTTCGAGCTTAGTCGCTAAACTGCGTACCCGTTCGCCATTAAGCAGACGAATATCACTGTCGGCAAAATCATTTAATAGGTGGGCACGGTATTTAGGCAAAGACACGCTATTGCCTTTGTGGCTATCGAACAGTTCTAAAATAATGCTGATCAGCGGCTTAATCACGCTGGCTTTGACTTTTAACCAATCACCATTTGGGCTGGGTAACAGCAGTTCTGCATCATCGGCGGGCTCACCGTACTGCTTAAGCCAAGTGGCAATTAAGGGCAGCATAGGCACTATTTGACCATCGATGTCAGCATTCAGTGACAGAGAAAACCAACCCTCTTGTGTATCATCCAGCTCAATCGCCAGCGGAGTATCAATGACATTTAAGCTGAAATTGTCGGCAAAATGCACTTGGTAACCTAAAGCCTCTAGCGCCGGGATTTCCTGTTGAATAAAGTGCAACCAAGCATCAATCGTTTCAGGCAGTGAACCTAACCCCCAAATACTGACATAGCTGCCACTGTTAGGGATAAAAGAAGGCGCCAGCTCCACCAGTTCCAATGCCATCAAACGATTAATCGCATCCATTTCCGCATCGAGTTGACGCGCGACTTGATAGGTTTTGCCTTGATGAGTGACTAAGGACAAGGGCTCGTCGGGATATTGGCCGCCGAGCACCACGTCTTGATAGACAAATTCCAACAGCACTAATGGCTGCGCCATAGCAAACTCAGGTAAATCCTGCGAGGTTAAGGTCAACCTAACTTGAAGCGGCACTTGCAGCTCGACAAAATCAATCAAAGCAGGCGTAGGTACCGTTTTCGCCGAAAAATGCTTAATCAGTTTGTGGCTCACCAGTTCAATCTGTGAGCTAGGCACTGGCGGCATCTGACTGAGTAATAACAGCTTTTCAACACTGATCTCAGTGTCCAATGCGCCCACTTTAAAATAATCTAAATCGATATAAGTCGGTGGCTCACAGGGGATAAGCTCCCAATTGTCTTTATTGGGCAGCATTAACTGCATTTGTTTATGCTCGGCATCCTTATCTAGCCAAATGAATTCAGGCTTGCTCGCTTCACCTCGGGTGAGCGGTAAACGACTCTCCTCCCAAAAACACCGCCCAGTGACGAGCATTTTTTCCAGTGCCATGGCACCTAACTGAGCTTTAAGATACAGACGCGAGGCACCATGGCGACGGGTTGACATGATGAGATTGATGATGAGCACGTCTTCTGCGCCAATCCAAGCGGGCATATAATATTGCACGTCAGACAAAGCGATTTTCGAGCCTTTGTTATAGCCACCATTCTTCGCCAACTTGCCTTTTCTTAGCTCAAGAAAGACACCGTTATCATCTTTAGATAACACGTACAGCACGCGATCGTCGTAGAGTAAATCGACATTTGAAACCGTGAGATCATCACTTTCGTCTAGCAGATGTAACCACTGAGCAATACGTTGATCTTCAACGGTTCTATCGCTAAGTAAACTGTAAAGTACGGCAGCAATATGTTTGCAATGCCCAGTGGCGGGACATGAACAGAAGCCATTCATGATCAACTTATGGTTCATGCTGACAAGGCGAATATCCTGCCGATAGGGCTGGGATTCCGTCCCCATGACACGACCTTCAATATGACGAAAATCGGCGTTCGCTTTGGCGCTCAACACCCGTCCCTTCATCACATAATCACGGGCACGCATTAAGGTTGGCGGCGTGAATAATGACTCAATAGTGGTTCGAGTCAATTGGATAGGATCTTGGGGGGACAAGCGATTCATGTAAAAACCTTGAAACTAAAAATATCAACTCCGAGCAATAGCAAGCCATTGCCGCGCGACATTTATCAATAAGTTGTGTGGGATTGTATTGAAAGCCTTGGCCGAAAGCCAGAATGATAGCCTCTATCAATAAACCCACCCTGCCTGCAAGATTAAGAGAACACACTTATTCGCAGACAGAGTATGAGCTTTACCAAGAGTAAAGCAATTGATAAATAATACTTTATTATCAATTACTGAGCGTTAACTGTTACAACCAAATGCTAAACTTTCGCTTTAGCGTCAGTGGCTTTGGCCTCAGCATTTTTTGTATCAGCACTTTTTTTATCAGCAATGTAGCGATCGACTAATGTTTCTAAGATATCCAAAGGAACTGCACCATTCTTCAGAACTACATCGTGGAAATCCCTGAGATCGAACTTATCACCTAAGGCCAACTTGGCTTTTTCGCGCAGTTCGAGAATTTTCATCATGCCGACTTTATAAGCCGTCGCTTGACCTGGCATAACGATATAACGCTCAATCTCAGCCGTGACATCACGATCGGACATGCCAGTATTTTTCTTCATATAGTCAATCGCTTGCTCGCGAGTCCAACGACTATGATGAATACCCGTATCCACCACTAGACGCACAGCGCGGAACAACTCAGCCTGCAGACGACCGATATTATCAAAGGGATCCTTTTGAAAACCGAGCTCCCACGCCAAACGTTCGCTATATAAAGCCCAACCTTCAATGTACGCCGTAAAAGGCGCCATCTTACGAATAAGTGGCATACCTTCTAACTCCATCGCCACTGCAATTTGGAAATGATGCCCAGGGATCCCCTCGTGGTAGGCTAAAGTGCGCATACCGTATTTAGGCGTGGCCTTGATGTCATATAAATTGGCATAGAAACGCCCTGGACGACTGCCGTCAATCGCGGGCTGCTGATAATAGGCTCCCGGTGCCGTTTTCTCTTTAAACTCAGGAATACGCACCACTTCCATGCCCGCTTCGGGTCGAATACGGAAGGCATCACCGAGTCCCGCATTCACTTCATCAAGAATGGCTTGATAATCGACGAGGATTTGCGCCCTACCCGCATCGCTATCCTCGTAGTAAAACTTAGGATCGGCGGCTAATGCTTCAATCGCGACCGAGAAACCTTGGCTTATATCGTAACCTTCAGCGGCTAAGATAGTCATGATTTCATTTTGAATGCGATCTACCTCAGCGAGCCCTTTGGCATGGATTTCGTCCGCAGTGTAATTAGTGGTCGTAAAGAACTTCAGCAATTGCTCATAGGCAAGGTTGCCATTTGGCAGCGCCCAATAACCATCATCCGTCCCAGCTTTGGCTTGTAGCTGGGTAAGGTAGTCGATAAATAATTGATACGCCGGATGCACGTAACCTTTAATGTCCGCTTCGGCGGCGGCCAATAAGCGTGCTTGTTCATCGGCACTGATATCCGTGTCAGCTAATTTGGTTTTGAATGAACTGTATAGGATATTGTCTTGAATCGGCGTCGCGACAAAATCATTCATCTCGGTCAGTACTCGCTCAATCACAAACTTAGGTGGAATAATCCCTTTAGCTTCACGGATTTTTAAGCCTTCGAGAGTTTGCGCAAACTTAAGTTTCACCTTTTGTAAACGCGACAGATAGTTTTCAGCATCGCCAACAGAATGGACTTGGTGCTGCGCCTGCATAAAGCTGGGATACCCGTTTTGCACACCAAACAACTGATTCAGCGGATAGTTATGGTAACGATACGGCTCAGAGACCAATGCGAAATCGGCAAGATATAAGGCAATATCCTTGGAGATACGTTGATTTTCATCTAAATCCGCATCGGAATAGCTCAATAAGGTTTCACGCAGATCTCGCACTTGCGCGAAAGTCTTATCCATCGCCTCTGTACTATCATCATCCAACTCGGCGTTATGGCCTGTAATCCCTACCGATTCTAAGAAACCCAATGAGGTTAAGGTCTCAGGGCTTTCGAAAGCCATCTTGACCACACTTCGATCTAAGAACGCGCGAAAGAAAAACGGTTTTTTCGCAAACCATTCATGGGCGGCCAGCGCCACTAATAACAGCACTAAGACTAAGCTGCCGAGTCCAATCCGTTTCAGTACTGTTTTCAACGTCATTCTCCATTCTTATTATATTGGGTCTACAGTTATCGCCCTGAATCCATAGCTCAAGCACGTTTTTATTGGATGACGAGAATACCATTAACCACAAATAAGCAACAATTCAATAACGTAACGAATCATGACAGAATCCTTACCTAAGCATACAAGCCGCATTTAAACCTAATGGAACGGATTGAAAGGTTAATCGCAAGTCAGTCGTGGCAAACATAAAAAAACTTTTACACTAGATAACAATCAAACATAAAACCTATTGCTTTGAATATTAAGAGTTATATCTAATTCCGCACTCAATAAGTAGCAAAAAAGAAGTTTCAATATGAGAAGTATTTAAAAATAAAACTATACAAACCCCTAGAGTATGTTAATCTGCACTCCGGCCTGTGATTCAGACCTATTTATAAGCAATATTATGTATTTGAAAACCTTCGCTACGCCTGTAATATTTTTTTTGCTGTCATGAAGCTTTCCACTCATAACTTATCATCAATGTAAATAATTCTATTTCTGGCTAACATACCGCATAATTGCGAATTATTTGTTTGAAAATTTTGGAGACATTCATGTCTAAAACTACTGGTGTAGTTAAATGGTTTAACGAAGATAAAGGTTTTGGTTTTATTTCTCCTGACAATGGTGGCGCTGACGCATTCGTTCATTTCCGCGCAATCGTTTCAGAAGGCTTTAAAACTCTTGCTGAAGGTCAAAAGGTTTCTTTTGACATCGAACAAGGCCAAAAAGGTCCTCAAGCTGCGAACGTAGTTATTCTGTAATTAGACTTTGTCTAATTTAAGTTAACAAGTTCCAGACAAAAATGCCGACACTATGTCGGCATTTTTATATCTGCATTTTCATCCATCTCAAAAGAGTGAACCTCAGGCCTTTAGCCATGTAGGAGCTTAGCCTCAGCTTTCTCAAGTCGCCGTGGTTTACCCACTATCAGTAAGATATCCCCTGCACGAAAAACCCAGTCCTGCTCAGGATGTTCCACTTCGGCGCCATTGCGACGAATCGCCCTTAACTCTACTTTCAATGTTTCCCACAGGATATCGGCAACGGTTTTACCAATCGCATCAGCCCCACGCGGTAATGCCACCGCATGCAATGACTCTAAAGTAAAATCAGTTTCTGTGCCGGAAAAGAAGCCGTGTAAAAATTGATAATGATTGCGCCGCTCAGATTCTAGCCGTTTTAGGATCCGTGCCAATGGCACACCACATTGGTGTAGTACCTGCGATACTAACATCAAGCTCCCCTCTAAAGACTCAGGGATCACTTGATTAGCTCCCGCCTTTTTAAGCAAGTCTAGATCACTGTCGTCTTTGGTTCTAACTAAAATTTTAGCCTCTGGTGCCAATAACTTACATAAAGGTAAGACTTCTTCTAAACTACGTAACTCACAAAAAGTGATAACGATCATCTTGGCCTGTTTAACGCCCATTTGTTTTAAAATTGCCCGTTTACACACATCACCGAAATAAATAGGTTCGCCCGCACGACGCGCTTCAGTGACGCGCGTTGGATCGAGATCCAATACCAGATAAGGTACAGCTTCAGTTTTTAAAAAACGGGCAATGGTTTGCCCTACTCGGCCGTAACCAAAAATCATCACCAGCTCATGATCATCCATCATCAATGGCACAGCTTCATCCACATGCTTTGCCTGACGGATCCCCAGCGCCCACTTAGCAATATCCACACTATGACGAACTAACCAAGGAGCTATTGCCATGGAAAGCACGGCGACCATGACTAATATGGTACTGATCTCATTATTTAAAAGTTGATAGTTGACCGCTAAAGCCAATACCACAAAACTGAACTCCCCCACTTGAGCTAAGCTCATAGCCGTACTCATCGCAATTCGAAAGGGCTCGCCTACTAATCTTAAAATGCCATGAATGATCAGCGCCTTACCTAGCAAAACCGCCACTAAGATCAGCAGTATCTGCCACCAGAAACGCATCACTAAGGTAAAGTCCAGCATCATGCCAATGGAGATGAAAAACAGTCCCATCAATAGATCGCGAAACGGTCGTATATCCGCCTCAAGTTGGCGGCGGTACTGGCTTTCTCCCAGCAGCATACCCGCCATAAATGCCCCCAGCGCCATAGATAATCCTAGCCACTGAGTAAAAGCCCCTGTGACAAGCGCGACGACTAAGGTCGATAATACAAACAGCTAATTGGAACGAGAACGCGCAACCTCATCAAATATCCGCGGCAACGCCCACTTACCAAACGCCATTAAGAGGAAAAAGGCCAATATGCCTTTAAGCAAGGCAAAGGCGATGTCCGCGACCATCAAAGGTTCGCCGCCATTGGCCAATAATGGCAATAGGATCAACAACGGCACAACCGCTAAATCTTGGAACAAAAGCACGCTGACGGAGAGTTCACCGTGGCGGCGCCTCAGCCATCCCTGTTCATTGAGTAATTTAAGGACAATAGCAGTAGATGACAACGCGATGGCAGCACCGATAACCAAGGCTTCAACCCAATTCAAGCCGCACAATAGGGCCACGCCCATGGTCAACAAGGTTGTGATCACCATCTGCGCACTGCCTAAGCCAAATACAGTCCGGCGCATGGCCCACAGCCGCGGCACAGAGAACTCTAAGCCTAAGGTAAACATCAGCAGCACAACGCCAAGCTCGGCAACAGATTGCATTTGATGCTGGGTAAACCAATGAAAACCACTTGGGCCACTCACTACCCCTGTGAGTAAATAAGCCAGAATTGCGGGTAGGCCCAAACGGCGCAGCACAGCAATGGCCACAATGGCAATCACGAGCATAAGTAATACTTGGATTAAAAAGCTATGTTCCATTGGGGCTATGACTCCTGTCAAAATGCTGACGTGTCAAAAAATCTAACGCTGAGTTTTAAGCTTAACTGAATGACTAACAAAGACAAATTTTATTAACAAATATTGCGGCACGGTATTTGCTTAGACTAGGTTAGAGATGTATCGCACTAACATTTGCTGGAGTGATGATTATGGACTTTGGCCTAGCGACCGAGCTGTATCCCGACGAATATCGCTATCAAACAGAACATTATAGTCCCAATGATAATCCATTGGACTTGATGCAAGTGATCCAACAACTGCATGCCAGTTTAGATCCTAGGACAGTCTTTGCCTGCTATGGCAAAGTGCTGGGACAACACTTGCCGATCCAAGGCGTGCGCTTAACCTATGGCGAGCACAAATTCAGCTGGGGCAAACGTTATGGTATCAGCGTCAAACGACAGCTCATGTGTGCAGGAATGCCATTAACGATTCAGTACCAACTGGTGACGCCATTTACGCCATCACAAACCTCAAACTTACAGGATATTGAACCGCTGTTATTGCAACCTTTATTAAATGCGTTGCAATATCAAGAAATGTCGATGCAAGCTATGTTTGACTCGCTCACTGGCTTAGGCAATCGCCATTATTACAGTCAGAGTCTCAGTAATGCGACCGCCAGAGCCCATCGAAAACAAGGAGCAGTCGCTCTCATAGTGCTCGATCTTGATAACTTTAAACAACTTAATGATAAATTCGGCCATAAATGTGGTGACTATATTCTGAAGGAATTTGGTGACATCATTCGTGCAACCATACGCAACACAGATCAAGCCTTCCGGATTGGTGGTGATGAATTCGTCATTATTGTCCAAGGCAATATTCATGCGGCAGGCTTGTTATGTGAACGGATTGTCTCGGTAATCAATCAGCACAGTAGTTTCAATCAATTTGGGGTGAGCAGTAGTTTAGGGGCGGCAGAATCACACGATACCATTGAAGCCGAACAACTTTATGAACTCGCCGATAAGGCGCTTTATCAAGCCAAAGCCGCCGGACGTAACTGCTATAAACTCAGCCAAAATCAATTAGTTTAACACGCGCAGGGATGCCAAATGAAATGCGATAACTCACTCGCAGCTCGTACCCCATAAAGGTCTAAATCAAACTGACGCGCTGCGTTCCACTCTCGCTTTCCTAGAACACACCAATATTCCAAGATTAACTCTCGACTAGAATTCCTTTGCTTCCTCAACAAACACCTGTAAACCAAGTCCATTCGACTCAACAATAAAGCCCTTTTCAACCCACAGTCCAATTGCCATCACCAGTTGCTCGCCATAAAACACAAACCCCACCTTTTCGCGTACCCAAGGCGGAATGGCAAACTCTTGCCACAGTTTCTTTAATTCTCGCCCCTTACCCCGAGAATGCGGGTGGCAGCGAAATTGTCCCGCAAGTTGATAACGCACACTGACCACTTCATCAGGCCAAGGTAAACGGACTCTGGGACCTTGTTCTGTCACTATCAGCCTAATCTGCTCACCATTCGCTAAGCCCGCAGGCGACACGACTAATTCGGTACTATCTCCCTGTAATAAAGAAATAAAGTCATGCTGTGGCAAGCTCCAACTCACAGGCTGAGTGTAACGTTTGTGAGTTTGATACTGGAATAAATAGACTTGATTAGCAAAGCGGCGGATTTCACACTCACCCACTCGAATATGCACTTTAGCATCGTCTTTCGCGTTAAGAAGCTGAGTGATGATTTGCTTAAGCTGCACCTTTGAGGGCAAAGCAAAACCTTGGGATTCAATAAAACCCCGCAAGAGTAACGCTTGCCAGTCGGCTGACTGTTCGGCAAAACCATCGAGCTTGAATACACTTTGAGTATGGTAAGGCGCTTGGGTTAACCATAAAGGTAAACGTTCACTCACCTGTAAATCCAGCGTCGCCTGTTGCTCGGCGCACAATGCCGCACTTCGACTCGCAGTTGTCGCAATACTCGGCCAACGCGCTTTTAAGCGGGGAATGATTTCTAAGCGTAAAAAATTTCGATCGTACTTATCGTCTTGATTACTTTCATCTTCAATATGCACTAAGCCCTGCTGTTTTGCGTAGGCTTCAATCTGCTCACGGCTGATATCCAATAACGGCCGCAATTGTTTGCCTTGTGCTAATGCTTGTACTTGCCCCATGGCCGCCAGCCCTTTCGGGCCTTGACCACGTTTGAGCGCCAGCAGAATAGTTTCGAGCTGATCGTCTTCATGGTGAGCTGTCAACAACACATCATTTTCGCTTAAATGCCGTTCAATCGCTTGATAACGGACTTTTCGAGCTTCGGCTTCAAGGCTCAATCTTGGTCCACGATTAACCGCGACTCGCTCAACCGTCACGGGCAGGTCGTAATACTGGCCCCGCTCAAGGCAATGCTGTGCCCAAGCCTCAGCGTTATCGCTTAGGCCATGGTGTACATACACTAGCAGATAATTAAACTCCGGATGTTGCCGTGCAAACTGGCTTAAACCAAAGGCCAAGACTTCGGAATCAACCCCACCACTGTAAGCCAGTACTAACTTGCTGTCAGGCGCTAAGGATTGCGCAGCCAAAAAATCACAGATATGCGCGCTGAGATCGCCAGCAGTCAACGCTTCGTCAAGCTTAACCGACATAAGTTAACTTCATCTGTTTGCACCTAAGACATTCGCCAACATTAGAATAAAATTCTCACCTTGTTTGGCCCGAGGAGCGATTCGAGCGAGAGCATCAAGTCATCGGTCGGATTCACTCGCCAAGCATCGGCTAACCTAAACTGACCTTTGGCTTGAGCTTGAGTGTAATTGATCACCACAGGCACGGCGCCGTTACGCCACGGGCTTAGGGCTTGCTCAAAAGTGTCTAACGCCGATGGCGTTAACTCGCTGCCATCCATATCAATTTCCAGCGCTTTGGCAAAGTGGCTGCGCGCCTCACTGATATCTATGATGTTACGCGCCGTCATACGGTTGCCGCCGGCAAAATCATCGTAACTCACCTCACCTTCACAAATGAGGATGCGGTCTTTCTCCAGCAGATGATTAAATTTTTCAAAGGCTTCGGTAAACAACATGATTTCAAGACGTGCGCTCTTATCATCGAGTGTCAACAGGCCCATTTTCGAGCCGCGCTTGGTCAGCATCACTCGCGTTGCCACCACTAACCCCGCAGCCTTAGCAGTTTTACCGCGTTCGGTGGGATGCACATCTTTCAAACGACCGGACGTGTAATGCTTAAGCTCTTTTAAATATTGATTGATCGGATGACCGGTCAAATACAAGCCTAAGGTTTCGCGCTCGCCTTCGAGCCAAATTTTATCTGGCCATGGGGTACATTCGACAAACTGCTGCTTACTGTCTTCGGGTTCACTGTTAAGCAAACCAAACATATCGTGTTGGCCAATCGCCTCGGCTTTGGCATGTTGATCAGCAGCGCGAATCGCTTCGGGCAAGGTTGCCATCATAGACGCACGATGCGGCCCTAGAGTATCGAGTGCGCCCGCGCAGATCAGCTTTTCAATCACGCGCTTATTGAGCTTTTTCAAATCGATACGGGCACAGAAATCGAATAGATCCACGAAGGGGCCATCTTTACGCGCCTCTAAAATCGATTCAACTGGACCTTCACCCACGCCTTTAATGGCGCCAATGCCATAAACAATGCGCAAATCATCATCAACGGTGAATTTGAACAAGCCTTTGTTCACATCCGGAGGAATGAGCGGTAATCCCATACGCTCGCATTCATCGACCAAAGTCACAATTTTATCTGTGTTGTCCATATCAGCCGACATTACCGCCGCCATAAACTGCGAAGGATAATGGGTTTTTAGCCATAAGGTCTGATAAGACACAAGCGCATAGGCGGCTGAGTGAGATTTGTTAAAACCGTAGCCAGCGAACTTTTCCACTAAGTCGAAGATCTTCATCGACAAGTCGCCATCGACGCCGTTATTGATTGCGCCCTCTTTAAAGATACTGCGCTGCTTGGCCATCTCTTCGGGCTTTTTCTTACCCATAGCACGGCGCAACATGTCGGCGCCGCCAAGGGTGTAACCCGATAACACCTGTGCAATCTGCATCACTTGCTCTTGATACAGAATAATACCGTAGGTCGGCGATAGCAGTTCTTTTAGGGATTCATGCTGGTACTGAGAATCGGGATACGATACTTCCTCGCGCCCATGCTTACGCTCGATGAAGTTATCTACCATGCCCGATTGCAAAGGCCCAGGGCGGAACAATGCCACCAGTGCGATCATGTCTTCAAAACAGTCGGGCTGCAGACGCTTAATCAAATCCTTCATACCGCGGGATTCCAACTGGAATACCGCTGTGGTTTCATATTTTTGCAACAAGCGGAAAGATGCCGCATCCGTTAACGGAATCGCTTCGATGCGCACCGGTGGGCGACCGTTTTTGACCTCGACCTTGTTCACCATCTCCAGTGCCCAGTCAATGATTGTCAAAGTGCGTAAACCCAAAAAGTCGAATTTAACTAAACCTGCGGTTTCAACGTCGTTTTTATCGAATTGCGTTACTGGGTTTTTACCTTCAGCATCGCAATAGAGTGGCGCAAAATCGGTAATTTTTGTCGGTGCAATCACCACACCACCCGCGTGTTTACCGGCGTTACGCGTCACACCTTCGAGCTTGCGACACATGTCGATCAGATCTTTTACGTCTTCATCGGCATCATAGGATTCTTGCAGGGCTGGCTCGACCTCAAAAGCCTTCGCCAGCGTCATCCCAGGTTCTGGTGGAATGAGTTTAGAAATTCGGTCAACGAAGCCATAGGGATGACCCAGCACGCGACCCACGTCGCGAATAACCGCTTTTGCCGCCATAGTTCCGAAGGTGATGATTTGCGATACCGCTTCGCGGCCGTACAATTCGGCCACATGGTCGATCACTTCATCACGTCTATCCATGCAAAAGTCGACGTCAAAGTCGGGCATAGAAACCCGCTCTGGGTTGAGGAATCGCTCAAACAGTAAGTCAAATTCTAATGGGTCTAAGTCGGTAATCTTAAGCGCATAGGCCACGAGTGAACCCGCGCCCGAGCCACGACCAGGCCCTACTGGAATACCGTTATCTTTACCCCATTGGATGAACTCCATCACGATCAAGAAGTAACCTGGGAACCCCATCTGGTTGATCACTTTAAGTTCAATGTCGAGGCGCTCATCGTATTCGCCGCGTTTCTCGGCGCGCACCTCAGGATCAGGGAACAAAAACTCGAGCCGCTCTTCAAGGCCCTTCTTCGAACAATCAACCAGAAAGTCTTCGATGGACATATCGCCCGTCGGGAAGTTGGGCAGGAAATATTCGTACAAACGGATCGTTACATTACAGCGTTTAGCGATTTCGACACTGTTCGCCAACGCCGCAGGAATGTCGGCGAATAGTTCACACATTTCCTCTTCGCTACGCAAATACTGCTGTTCACTGTATTTTTTAGGTCGACGAGGATCTGCAAGGGTAAAGCCATCGTGAATTGCCACCCGAATTTCATGGGCGTCAAAATCTTCAGGTTTAAGGAACACCACCTGATTGGTGGCGACCACTGGAATGCCTTTCTCCTGCGCTAAGATTACAGCCATGTGCAGATAGCGTTCTTCATCGGGGCGACCGGTACGAATGAGTTCAAGAAAATAACGATCGGCGAAATGAGTTTGATAAAACTCACATAAAGATTCAACCTGAGTGCTATTACCCTTGAGCAACGCCTTACCCAGATCGCCTTCTTTGGCACCTGATAACAGCAAAATGCCTTCGTTATAAGTGAGTAACCACTCTTGGTCGATCACCACGCGCCCAGCCACTTGGCCACGCAAATAGGCCTGACTGATAATTTGGGTCAGATTCTGATAACCAACATTGTTCATCGCAATTATGGTCAAGGCGCATAATTCGCCTTCGAATCCGGGCACTTGCATCCAAAAATCGGCGCCGATAATCGGTTTGATCCCCGCACCATGGCAACCACTGTAAAACTTAACCAAACCACAAAAGTTGTTTTGGTCAGTCAGGGCGACAGCCGCCATTCCCTGTGCTTCCACCTGCGCCAAAATAGGCTTGACCTTGGCCACGCCATCGGTCATAGAGAAGTCACTGTGGACACGAAGATGCACAAAACGAGGATCGGACATAATTAGGATTATCTTTGAATAGCAGGTTAACAATAACTAGAAAGCAGACTAACAAAGTCACGCAGCCAGAGCCAGTGACTTTGCTGGATAACGGGAACTTATACCCAAACAACCTGAAACTCGTATCTTCAGGTAGCTTGGGAGCACAGCTTACAGTCCCAGTAATGCCTTGACGGGTTTAAAACTTTTACGATATTGGTCAAACACCCCATGTTCGGCGATGGCCTCAAAATGCGCCTTAGTCGGATAGCCCTTATGCTTAGCAAAACCGTATTGCGGATAAGCAGCATCGAGCACATCCATCTCACGATCCCGCGTCACTTTGGCGATAATCGATGCGGCACTAATACTGGCAATTAAACCATCACCTTTAATGATGCTGTGACTGGTAAGCGAGACGCCATTATGGGCAACAAATGCCGGACTGCGATTGCCATCGACTAACACCAACGTAGGCGCAATCTTAAGCCCTGCAACCGCGCGCTGCATTGCCAACATAGTGGCATGCAAGATATTAAGCGTATCGATTTCAGCAGGACTTGCGCGGCCCACGTGATAACACAGGGCTTTTTCACAAATCTCATCAAACAAAGCTTCGCGGCGCTTCTCACTGAGTTTCTTGGAATCATTCAGACCACTGATGGGCTTGTTTGGATCTAAAATCACAGCCGCAGTCACTACATCGCCGACTAATGGCCCACGGCCGACTTCATCCACACCAGCAATTAATCCCGTCGAAAAGGCCAGCAAATCGGCGTCGGTTAAACTTTTAAAAGTTGCCACTAGTTAGCCTCCAGTGATTTAGCATGACTTGGTTTAGGCTCAACCAGTGCCATTACCGCTTCAGCGGCTTTTAAGCTCGCATCACGGCGTAACACTTGGTGCAGGGCATCAAACTCAGCTTTGAGCGGCGTAAAATCTCGATTTAACTCGACTGTGACCGCCGCAGCGATTTTCTCTGGCGTGCAATCTTCTTGAATGAGCTCAGGGACGAGATCTTTTCCAGCCAGTAGATTCGGTAACGAGAAACGCTCGACCTGCATCATGCGCTTAGCAATCCAATAGGTCATAGGGCTAACACGATAAGCCACCACCATTGGACGCTTAACCAACATGGCTTCTAACGTCGCGGTGCCTGATGCTAATAAAATGCCATCGGCAGCCGCCATGACTTCGCGCGACTGACCTTCGACCATATGAATTTCGAGATCCGGTGCAAAATCCTTCAGCGCTTGCTCAAATTGCTCACGGCGTTTTTGATTGACCAGCGGCGTCACAAAACGTATATCAGGGAAGTTCTGTTTAATCAGTAAAGCCGCTTTCACGAAAGGCTCGGCCAATTGCTTTAACTCGCCACCACGAGATCCCGGTAGAATCGCTAAATATTCTGCATCGGCATCGAGTTCAAGTAACTGACGCGCCGCCGCTTTATCGCTTCGCAACGGAATATCATCCGCTAAGGTATGACCCACAAAGGTACAAGGTACTTGATGCTTGTCATAAAAAGCTTTCTCAAATGGCAATAGCGACAACACCATATGGGTCGCCTTCGCGATTTTGAATATACGTTTTGGGCGCCATGCCCACACGGATGGGCTCACATAATGAACGGTTTTAATACCGCGCGCTTTGAGTTTAAGCTCGAGGCCTATATTAAAATCCGGTGCATCTATACCAATAAAACAATCGGGCTTAAGCGCGGTGATCTCTTTAATCAAGGATGACCGCACTTTTAATAAGCGAGGTAGACGGGATAACACTTCAACGATTCCCATCACTGCGAGTTCTTCCATCGCAAACAGGGATTTGAAGCCTAGGGCTTCCATGCGGGGTCCACCGATACCGACAAAGCGCGCATCGGGATGGGTCTTTTGCAGCGCAGCCATTAAACCTGCACCTAAAATATCGCCTGAGAGTTCTCCGGCAACCATGGCAAACACTAATGGAGTTTTATTGCTCATAAACCAATCACGTCTCATGAATTAATGGCATTGGATGAAGAGGTAAACCGCACCTAAAATGCATCGTTCCAAGCCTACACTTATGTTAAGTTAATGATTCAATTAATGACTAAGCTCATTTATGGTCGAATGCATTGATGAATAAACGCATTTTTAACGGCTACGTCTACCACAAAAAAGGCTTAAACCAATAATACAAAAGGGCATATAAATGCCCTTTTGTTGTCATGTGGTCATCAAGTTAGCGAATAATGCCGCGACTCGATGACTTTACAAACTCAAGCAGTAATTTGACTTGCTCATCGTTCTGCGCATCTTCAGCTAATGCTTCAATCGCTTCTTCTACCGTTAAACTGCTACGGTATAAGGTTTTATAAGCACGACGCACGGCTAACTGGCTTTCTTTAGAAAAACCGCGACGCTTCATACCTTCGCTGTTTAAGCCGCGAGGCACTGTCGGTTGACCCGCTGCCATCACAAAAGGAGGCACATCCTGCAAAACTAAAGAACAACCGGCAGTAAAAGCATGGGCACCAATATGCACAAACTGATGTACGCCTGTCATACCGCCTAAAATCGCCCAGTCACCGACGTGCACATGACCTGCAATAGATGCGTTATTCGCCATGATGACATTATCGCCGACCACACAGTCATGGGCGATATGCACATAGTTCATAAACAAGTTATTCGAACCAATACGGGTTTCACTGTTATCTTGAACCGTACCGCGGTGAATGGTCACGTTTTCACGGATGACGTTATTGTCGCCAATGCTCAGTCGTGTCGGCTCACCAGCGTACTTTTTGTCTTGGCATTCTTCACCAACAGAGGCGAATTGAAAAATACGATTCCCTTTGCCGATAATCGTTGGGCCTTTGACCACCACATGGGAACTCAACCAACAATCATCACCAATTTCGACGCCCGCACCGATATAGGTCCAAGGGCCAATAGTGACGTTATTGCCAATTTTTGCATCGGGATGCACAAACGCTAATGTATCTATCACTGACTAATCTCTCTGCGGGCACACATGATTTCAGCGGAACAAACCACTTCACCATCCACTTTGGCCTCACCGTAGAAAACGCCAATCCCGCGGCGCTCTTTAATCATTTTGACATCAAAATGAATTTGATCTCCTGGCTCAACCACACGTCTAAAACGCGCATTATCGATACCAGCAAAGTAATACAACACACCTGGTGGTGGTACATCACTACTCATCGTTTTAAAGGCTAACAGGCCAGTTGCCTGTGCCATCGCTTCTAAAATAAGCACACCTGGCATCACAGGTTGTATCGGGAAATGTCCCTGAAAAAATGGCTCATTTATTGAAACGTTTTTGATCGCCTGCAGACTAACACCAGGAGTGTAATCAAGCACACGATCGATCAATAGGAATGGATATCTATGGGGTAGATATTTAAGTATTTCTTTAATATCCATAGTGTTCATTTGATTAGACACGAACCGAGTTCCTCAAATTGCCTTGGGGCAATTAATCTGGTGTTTTTAAATTTTTTTCCAACGTTTTAACACGCTGGAACAGTTCATCTAACTGACGGAAACGAACTGTATTTTTACGCCAAAGTTTATTGTCCATTGCCACCGTGGCAGAAGAGTATAAGCCAGGCTCACGCATATTAGTGGTGATATTGGTAGCACCAGACACATGCACACCATCGGCAATGCTCAAATGACCTGCGATGGCACAGCTACCGCCAATAATACAATATTTACCAATAGTGACACTGCCAGCAACAGTAGTACTGCCTGCAATAGCAGTATTTTCGCCGATTATATCGTTATGGGCAATTTGCACTTGGTTATCAATAATCACACCGTCGTGGATCTCTGTATGGCCTAATGCCCCACGATCTACCGTTGAATTAGCACCAATCTCAACCCGATCGCCAATACGCACGCCACCTGTCTGCGGAATTTTAATCCACTGACCACGTTCGTTAGCATAACCAAAACCATCTGAGCCTAATACGGCACCCGAATGGATAATACAATCCTGTCCTAAATGCACATCGTGATAGACGGTGACATTAGCCCACAAACGTGTTTTTGAGCCAATAACCACATCTTGTCCCAGCACAACACCGGCACCAATCTGCACATTTTCACCTAAAATGACGTTCGCACCAATCACAGCATTCGCGCCAATAGCGACACCTTCCCCTAAATGGGCTGAAGGATCAATTTGAGCCGAAGGATGGATGCCCACCGCCGCTTTGGGTGTCGTGTCCAAATACTGAGCAACACGGGCAAAACCGACATATGGATCTTTTACAATTAACGCAGTACCTTGATAATCCTGCGCATCTTTAGCTGACAATAACACCGCACTCGCTTGAGTTGCCTCAAGCTGAGAGCGGTATTTACTGTTGGCTAAAAAAGAGATCTGACCCGCCTTGGCATTTTCTAAGGTCGCCACACTATTAATAATTAGCGTTTCGTCGCCTTGGATATCACCGTCTAATAACAGGCATAGCTCTTTTAAAGTCACACTATTCATCTATTACTTGCCTTTGCTTAAGGCTTCAACCACTTTGCCACTGATGTCAGCGTTAGGCTTAACATAAATGACAGCACCACGTTGTAATACCAAATCATATTGGTCTTTTTCAGCGATAGTGTTGATGGCTTTTTGCACTTTAACTAACAGTTTATTTTGCTCTTCACCTTGGCGACGACGTAGGTCTTCATCCAATGCTTTGCCTTTTAACTGATATTCAGATTTTAGCGATTCCATTTTACGAACCAGCTCTGTTTTTTGTGCATCGTTCATTAACGCACCGTCACGTTGCTGCTTCTCCATCAGAGAACGCATTTCTTCTTGCATTTTTTGGACATCAGCTACGCGATCACCAAACTCTTTCTTCAGAGATTGAGAGATCTGTTCACGTTGTGGGAGCTGTTCAAACACAGCGCCCATATCCACTACGGCAATTTTCTCAGCATGTGCCACTAACGGCGCGCCTAACAAAACTAACGTCATCAGCGCGCAATTTACCATCTTGTTCAAAATAAACTCCTTGTTACCTTGTTATTGTCAGCAAAACTTGCCGAGTGTATGCCTTTTAAAAAGTTTTGCCAATATTGAAAGAGAAGATCTCTGTTTGGTCACCTTCATATTCTTTAAGCGGCCACGCTAAGCTGAACACCATAGGTCCCATAGGTGATAACCATTGCACACTCAAGCCCCAAGAGGCGCGCAGGCGAGCTGGATCACTATAGTCTTGTAACTTAGCAAACTCGTCCGCCGGAAGTGTTTGATATGACTCGTAATCAAACTCAGTATCCCAGACGTTACCCGCATCTACGAAGAAGCTAGTACGAACTGAGTTAGTGTAAGCCTCATCCAAAAATGGGGTTGGTACAATCAACTCCATACTTGCCGTTGCAAGGGCATTACCACCGATAGAGCGGCCAGAACTGACTTGGATACTATTAGGATCGCCAGGCAAGCTACAGCCATCGCCCGATGGATCCGGTGCACACGGCTCACTACCTCGATAGAGATAGAATGAACGAGGGCCTACAGAGTTAGACTTAAAGCCACGTAGCGAGCTGCTACCACCTGAGTAATAGTTTTCCCAGAAAGGCAGAATTTGGTCGTTATCGTTGAATTGACCATAACCGTTACCATAACCTAATCGACCACGGGCCAAGAGCACAACGCTCTGACTGCGGTTAACAGGGAAATAGTAGTTAGTATCAAAGTCTGTCTTAAAATACTGTAAATCAGACCCTGGCGAAGTCATTTTGCCGTTCAGACGCTGAGAAGAGCCATCTGTTGGGAAAGTGCCACGGTTCAAGGTGCTACGATACCAGCCCAGGCTGAGTTCGAAGTTATCGAAACTTAAGTCCGCGTTTGGATCGTCATCACGATAGATGTTATAGAAACGCAGCGCCTGCTCATAAGCTGAGATCTCAGAAATCGTGTTGTGACGATAGCCAATACCACCATTGATACGGTTGTATTCGTTAATCGGGAAACCCGAGTTAAGCGCCACACCATACGAACTGTTTTTATAGCGTTCTAAGTTAGCTTCATTGGCGTCAAACTCACTCCAATAAACGCTCCCGCCTAAACTCACACCGTCTTTTGTCCAGTACGGATCGGTATAGGATAAGTTAACGTTTTTAGAGTACTTGTTGGTGCTCAAGCTGATACCCGCTTGGTTACCTGTGCCTAAGAAGTTATTTTGCTGCACACCAAACTGCAAGCTCAGGCCTGATTCAGTACCATAACCAACACCCGCGTTGAATGAGCCCGACGGCTGCTCTTTCACTTTAACCGCAACATCGACTAAATCATCGGTACCTGGCACTTGAATGGTTTCAGTGTCAACGGTTTCGAAGAAGCCCAAACGGTTAAGACGCGCTTTAGATTGCTCAACTTGCGCTGAGTTTAACCAAGCGCCTTCCATCTGACGCAGCTCACGGCGCATCACTTCATCTTTAGTCACTGTGTTACCAGTGAAGTTAATCGCCCGTACGTAAACACGTTTACCCGGTTTAACATTGATGTTTAAGGTGACTTCTTTAGTCTTATCATCAATTTCAGGGTAGGTTTTCACTTCAGGGTAAGCATAACCGAAGCGGCCTAAATACTTGCTGTACATTTCTTCGGTGAAAGTCACATCACCGCCGTTGTACATATCACCCGCTTTGATTGGCAGAATTGATTTCATCAACTCTTCACGACCCATCAAATCACCCGTCAGGTTTACTTCTTTAACTTTATATTTCTCACCTTCTTCAACGTTAATGGTGATATATAAACCTTTACGGTCAGGCGTCATAGCCACTTGAGTTGAAGTCACTTCGAAGCGGATATAACCTTTATTGTGATAGTAAGTTTTGATGGTCTCGAGATCAGCCTGCAGTTTTTGCTTCTGATAACGACGCTCACCAAACAGATCCCACCAAGCCACATAATCTTTAAGTTCCAACATGCCGATCAATTCAGCATCGGTGAACTCTTTGTTACCGACCACGTTAATTTGGCGGATTTCGGCCGCTAAACCTTCGGTAAACTTAAATTTCAGCTCAACCCGATTACGGGGTAAGTTAATCACTTGGGCTTCCACTTTCGCGCCGTATTTACCCACGCCGTAGTAGAAATCCTGCAGACCCTTTTCAATACCGGTCAACATAGTGCGATCGAGCGACTCACCGACTTTAACGCCAGAACCGTCCAGACTTTCCTGTAACTGTTCGTCTTTAATGTCTTTGTTGCCATCGAATGTCACGGCACTAATAGTTGGACGCTCAGTGACTTTCACCACTAATACGCCGCCATCTCGGCTCACGGAGACATTTTCAAAGTTAGTCGATGCATACAAGCTTTTAATCGCTTGCTGGATTCTTAACTGATCAACAGTGTCACCTACTTTTACTGGTAAGCTTAACAAGGCAGCACCGAGTGCAACTCGTTGCAAACCTTCAACTTGGATGTCGGTCACTTCAAACGGTTGGAAAGTATCAGCCAACACAGTCCCTGAAAACGACGCACCGACGAATAACATCGAGGCAAAAAGTTTATTCAATCTCATAGAGCACTTCTAATTATTAGTCTGTCCTTGCTCAGAGTCGGGCAAAATCATTGAAAAGCGCAACGCTCATCAACATCAGCAGTATTGCTGCCCCAAATCTGAATCCTATTTCCTGCACCTTTTCAGGTACAGGTTTACCAGTTATTACTTCAATAAAGTAATACAGCAGGTGTCCCCCATCGAGCACAGGTAAAGGCAGCAAGTTAATGATGCCTAAATTGACGCTGATGAGCGCGAGGAACCCGAGAAAATAGACCAAGCCATAGTTTGCACTACTGCCCGCACCCTGTGCGATCGAAATGGGTCCACTCAGGTTTTTCACCGACACATCGCCGGTAAATAATTTGCCAATCATCTTAAAGCTCACAGCAACAAGTTGCCATGTTTTATCCGCTGCTATACCGAAAGAATCGATTGGTCCATATTCAAGTTGTAAACGCATATTGTCTGGCCATTGTGCTTGGGTTGGGCTCACCCCGAGCATACCTATCTCTTGGCCATCGGCATTTTTACTGCTTAAGGGTGTCACTGCCACATTAAACTGTTCGCCATTGCGACGCACTGTTAAACTCACAGGCACATTGGCAGAATGTTGAATAATGTCAACAAAAGCCTGCCAATCGGTATAATTTTTACCATTTATTGCGACTAAGGTGTCACCGACTTTTAGCTCACTATTCGCAGCGGCACTGTCAGGACTAATCGCAGCAATGGTGGGGACGATTTCGGGACGATAAATCCCTAACCCTAATGCCGTAATTGGGGATTCTTTTTCAGGATCAAAACGCCAATTACGCGTATCTAAGGTATAAGACCGCGCACTAGAGTCTAAACCTTGCAAACCATTCAATGGCGTTAGCGATACACTCAGACTTTCATCACCTATGTGGCCGACTAAAGCTAAATTCACTTCTTCCCAGTTACGCACAGCCTGACCGGAAATGGCCGTTATTTGCATTGGCTCTGTGATTTGAATTTGCGCAGCAGCAGTCCCGGGTGTCGTCGAGGTGATCACAGGCTTAAGTGATGGCACACCAATCAGATACATAAAATACAGGGCAACGATGGCAAAAATAAAGTTAGCAATTGGACCTGCGGCAACAATCGCAATACGTTGCCATACGGTTTTACGATTGAACGCTTGATCTTTTAATTCATCGGGAACGTCTTCAACACGCTCATCGAGCATTTTGACATAGCCGCCAAGGGGGATCATGGCTAACACATATTCAGTGCCGTCTTTACCAACACGGCGCCAAATAGCCTTACCAAAACCAATGGAGAAACGTTCGACTTTCACGCCACAACGTCGCGCGATATAGAAATGGCCGTATTCGTGGGCAGTAATTAACAGACCCAGTGCAACGATGAAAGAACCTAAGTTCCATAAAAAATCTAACATCCCACTCCTTACGTTATAAATTTAATCACTCAGCTATTGCTAAGCGATGCTTGCTAATGTCTCACGCGCATAGACGCGGGTTTGCGCATCTAAGGCTAAAATATCTTCTATGCTGCCCATAGGACGTTTAGGCACAGTGACTAAACAAGCTTCATTCACTTTTGCAATTTGCGTAAAACCAATTTTCCCCTGCAAAAATGCTTCAACAGCGACCTCATTGGCAGCATTTAATACGGTTGTTGCCTCTTGGCCTTGGGCACACGCCTCCATAGCCAAAGCCAAACAGGGGAAACGTTCAAAATCAGGTTCATAAAAGCTTAACTGTCCGACTTTGAAAAAATCTAAAGGTTCAACGCCCGAATGAATTCTTTGCGGATAAGCCATGCAATGGGCAATCGGTGTGCGCATATCAGGGTTACCCATTTGGGCGATAACCGAACCATCACGGTACTGCACCATAGAGTGGATCACGCTTTGCGGATGAATAACCACTTTAAGTTGCTCAGCCTGAGTATTAAACAACCACCGCGCCTCAATGAACTCTAAACCCTTATTCATCATAGTGGCGGAGTCAACAGAGATTTTAGGTCCCATGGACCAATTAGGGTGTTTACAGGCTTGGGCAGGCGTCATGGCCGCAAGTGTCGCAAGTTCCGACCGCAGGAAAGGTCCGCCTGAACCGGTTAACAAAATATGGGATATACCCGATGCAGTTAAATCGCAACGGCCGAGGTTAGCCTGCACTTCTAGGGGTAAACATTGAAAGATAGCATTATGCTCACTGTCCACGGGCAAGAGCACAGCACCAGAGCGCTTAGTCGCCTCAATAAACAACTCACCCGACATGACTAAAGCTTCTTTATTGGCCAGTAATACTCGCTTTCCCGCCTTCACGGCTTCAAGGGTTGGTACTAGCCCTGCCGCCCCGACAATCGCAGCCATTACAGTATCCACTTCGGCAGCCGTCACTAAACCGAGTAAATCGTTCATGCCAGTAGTGACTTGGATATTGAGCGCAGCGGGTAAAACGGCGCGTAACTGTTTCGCAGCCTCTTCATCCACCATATGCGCGACTTTCGGTTTATGGGCTACACACAAAGCCAGCATCTTATCAACGCTCGCATTGGCCACCAATCCATAGATGCTATAAGCCAATGGATTAGCCGAAATCACGCTTAAGGTACTAGCACCAATTGAACCGGTAGCACCCAAAATCACCATATTTTGCATAGCGTTACATCCAGAATGCAATGTAGATCAGGGTAAACACCGGCAAGGCTGCAGTCAGGCTGTCGATGCGGTCGAGCACACCGCCGTGACCGGGCAAAATAGTGCCAGAATCTTTAATACAGGCCGCACGCTTAAACATACTCTCAGATAAATCGCCCAGCGCCGACACTAAAGCAACAAATAAGGTCACTGCCACAACTAAGCCCAGTTCTTGCTCTGGCGAATAATACATAACACCTGCAACCACGAGCATAGTCGTCACTAAACCACCAAGTAGGCCTTCCAAGGTTTTAGCAGGGCTCACTGCAGGCATCAGTTTCGTTTTACCTATCGCTTTACCGACGAAGTAAGCCCCAGAATCAGCGGCCCACACAATCAACATCACTAACAGTACTAATACTGGGCCGTAATAGGGTGAAGTTTGTGAGCTAATGGATTTGAGTGCGATAAGAGCAACAAAGCAAGGCACTAAGGTTAACTGTCCAAACATGGACTTAAACATAGGATTCTTTTGCCAGAACTTAGCGCTTTTAGGATAAGTTACCACTAATAATAGTGATGCTAACCACCAGAATGCACCAATATAGAGAATGGCCAAATAGATAGGATGTAACTGATGGCTTAACCAAACTGCATCGATTGGCACAATAAGATTAATTGCCACCAATAAGATACCAACTGTGAAGGTAAAGCTCCACTGAGTGACATCACACTGATTATCGATAATTCTTCCCCATTCCTTTGCTGCAATAAGGAAGACGGCAACTAAGGCCCAGGCGAAGTAGCTGGCAGGGAGCAAAAATATCGCCCCTAAAACTAATGGAACTAACCAAGTTGCTGTTATTATTCGTTGTTTTAGCAAAAAAAATCCCTCATGAGGTTTTACAATGCACGCATCTCATCAATCTGACTTCCAGTCAGACCAAAACGGCGCTGGCGACTTGCAAAAATGGCTATCGCTTCATGAAAAGCCTGTTCATCGAAATCAGGCCAAAGGGTGTCGGTAAACACCAATTCTGCATAGGCCGCCTGCCACAGCACAAAATTACTGATGCGACAGTCCCCGCCCGTGCGGATCATTAAATCAACTTCACTCTGATTTTGCATGCACAAATGTGCACTTAAGGCTTCTTCGGTGAACTGACTGCTGGTCATTTCGCCAGTTTCGACCTTTTCCGCTAATTTTTGTGCTGCTTGAAGTATGTCCCAACGGCCACCATAGTTAGCCGCAACATTCAGAACCAAGCCAGTATTGCGAGATGTCTTCTCTTGAGCAGCAGCAATTTGCTTCTGTAATCGCGCAGAAAAGCGGCTGATATCGCCAATAATGTTGAGCTTAACCTGATTCTTATCCAGCAATTTAATTTCGCGCTGTAATACGGTAAAAAACAACTCCATCAGCAAGCTGACTTCTTTATCGGGTCTACGCCAATTCTCGCTAGAAAATGCGAATAAGGTTAGCGATTCAATGCCTAATTGGCTTGCCGTGCTTACGGCTCTTCTAACGGCCTTAACACCAGCCTTATGTCCCATCACTCGTGGTTTACCTTGGGTTTGTGCCCAACGCCCATTGCCATCCATGATAATAGCAACATGCTTAGGTAACGACTGTTTCACGAGTTCGGGTAATTGTCCCGGCAAGGTCGTTTGAGTGTATAAATCACTCTCACTCGTCCTAGGGTGCGGATCAAGTTCCACTGTGGATGACATCTAATACAGCCCTTTAAAATAGACAAACGCCGTGTAGTATACCCCTACACGGCGCATCAACTCTAGCTTATCGAACTGAGATTAGACTTCCATCAACTCAATTTCTTTGGCCGCTAAAATCTCATCGACCTTTTTAATGTGAGCATCGGTGAACTTTTGCACTTCTTCTTCACTGCGACGCACATCATCTTCAGTACAAGCTTTAGCTTTTTCAAGCTTTTTCACTTCAGAAATCGCATCACGACGCACGTTACGGATAGCAATACGACCGTTTTCAGCTTCGTTACGTACCACTTTGATGAAGTCTTTACGACGTTCTTCAGTCAACGCGGGTAATGGAATACGTAATGTCGCGCCAGCTGACATAGGATTCAGACCTAAATCAGAGCTCATAATAGCCTTTTCAACGGCTTGGATAGCACTACGGTCAAACACAGTCACAGACAGAGTGCGTGAATCTTCAACGCCCACGTTAGCCACTTGGTTTAGTGGCGTCATAGTGCCGTAGTAAGAGACTTGAATGGAATCCAGCAGGCTTGGGTGGGCACGACCTGTACGCACTTTTGCCATTTGGTTTTTAGTCGCGTCAACGCATTTACCCATACGCTCTTGCGCATCTTTCTTAATGTTCTCAATCACGTTAAATGTCCTTCTTGGTCATTAAATAACTTTTTTCGCTCTGATCAGCGTGCCTTCTTCTTCACCCATGATAACGCGGCGTAGAGCGCCAGGTTTATTCATGTTGAAGACTAAAATAGGCATGTCGTGATCACGCGCCATAGTAAAGGCGGCTAAGTCCATTACTTTTAATTCTTTTTCCAGAATTTCCGCATAAGTCACTTCATCATACTTAACGGCGTCTGGGTTCTTCATTGGGTCTTCGGAGTATACACCGTCAACTTTAGTGCCTTTCAATACGACTTCAGCTTCGATTTCAATGCCGCGTAAACAGGCCGCAGAATCGGTCGTGCAGAAAGGATTACCTGTACCGGCAGCAAAAATAACCACTCGGCCAGATTTTAGCAAGCTGATCGCTTCAGCCCAATTGTAATCATCACACACACCCTTTAACGGGATAGCTGACATCAGACGAGCATTAACATAGGCACGGTGCAGGGCGTCTCGCATTGCCAAGCCGTTCATAACCGTTGCCAGCATACCCATGTGATCGCCCACCACACGGTTCATGCCGGCTTTTGCTAGGCCTTCACCGCGAAACAGATTACCACCACCAATAACCACACCCACCTGAATACCCAGCTCAACCAGCTCTTTCACTTCCTGAGCCATGCGATCTAATACTTTAGGGTCGATGCCGAAGCCTTCGTCGCCCATCAGTGCTTCGCCACTTAATTTAAGAAGAATGCGTCTAAATGCGGGTTTTGGATTGGTGCTCATAATTTTTATCCTGGTCATAACAAGACCGCAGCTATTGCCGCGGTCTTGGGGGTATTTAGCGTTGGCGATTAAGCCTTTTTAGAAGCAGCGATTTGAGCAGCAACTTCAGCCGCGAAATCTTCTTCTTTCTTCTCAATACCTTCACCCACTTCTAAACGAATGAAGTTAGTGACTTTAGCGCCTTTCTCTTTCAGAATTTCGCCAACAGTTTTCTTTGGTTCCATGATGTAAGCTTGACCAGTCAGAGAAATCTCACCGGTGAACTTCTTCATACGACCAAGAACCATCTTCTCAGCGATCTCTGCCGATTTGCCTTCGTTCATTGACATTTCGATTTGCAGAGCTTGTTCTCTTGCAACGATTTCTGCAGGAACATCTTCTGGGTTCACGTATTCAGGCTTAGAAGCAGCAACGTGCATTGCGATGTGCTTTAAGGTTTCTTCGTCAGCTTCACCGGCAACAACAACGCCAATGCGCTCACCATGACGGTATGAAGATAGGTTTGCACCATCGATGTACTCAACACGACGAATGTTGATGTTTTCACCGATTTTAGTTACCAATGCAACGCGTGCATCTTCAAACTGTGCTTTTAAATCTTCAAGAGTCACTTTAGATGCAGCAGCGGCATCTAATACTGCGTTCGCGAATGCTAAGAAGTTTGAATCTTTAGCAACGAAGTCAGTTTGACAGTTAACTTCTAATAGCGCAGCGAAACCTTCGCCATTCTTGATCAGAATTGTACCGTCAGCAGCGATGTTACCCGCTTTTTTAGCCGCTTTAGCAGCGCCAGACTTACGCATGTTGTCAATTGCTAACTCCATGTCGCCGTTAGCTTCTGTCAGAGCGTTTTTACAATCCATCATGCCTGCGCCAGTACGGTCGCGCAGTTCTTTAACTTGGGCAGCAGTAATTGCCATTGTTAAATCCTCTATAAAAAATCGACTAATTTGCAGATATAAAACAGGGGCCGAATGGCCCCTGTTAACCAATCAAAAATCTTGGTTAATAAGGGTGATGATAATCATCCCGCCTTATTATTATTCGGCTTCTACGAAACCGTCTTGCTCAGCTTGAACAGCCAAATCTTGACCACGGCCAGCTTTTGCAGCAGCAGCAACAGAAGAAGTGTACAGGCGGATAGCACGCATAGCGTCGTCGTTACCAGGAACGATGTAGTTAACACCATCTGGCGCAGAGTTAGTATCAACAACTGCAACAACAGGGATACCCAGGTTGTTAGCTTCTTTAATAGCGATATGCTCATGGTCAGCACCAATGACGAATAATACGTCTGGCAGGCCGCCCATGTTTTTAATACCACCTAAAGATTTTTCCAGCTTTTCAAGCTCACGAGTACGCATCAGCGCTTCTTTCTTGGTCAGCTTGTCGAAAGTACCGTCTACTGATTGGCTTTCCAGTTCTTTCAGACGTTTGATTGACTGACGAACGGTTTTCCAGTTAGTCAGCATACCGCCTAACCAGCGGTGATCAACATAGTACTGGTCACAAGACAGAGCAGCTTCTTTGATCGCTTCGCCAGCAGCACGTTTAGTACCAACGAATAATACTTTACCTTTCTTTGAAGCTACGTTGCTGATGAAAGCTAGCGCTTCATTGAACATTGGCACAGTATGCTCAAGGTTGATGATGTGAACACCGTTGCGAGCACCGAAAATGAATGGCTTCATTTTTGGGTTCCAGTAACGGGTTTGGTGACCGAAGTGGACACCGGCCTGAAGCATATCGCGCATTGAAACTGTAGTCATTTCTATTACCTTAAAATTTAGGGGGTTAGACCTCCACGTATCCCATGTCTTCGACCCCTTATATAACAACTGAGGGCACCCCGAAGAATGTGTCGACACGTGTGTGATTTAGTATTTAGACAAATAGCCATGTATAATGGCAGCCATCTTTAGTCTTGCAAGTATCAAAGCAGCGCAAAAGCTGGCTTGGACAATTCATCAAGACTTAAACATAACGGCGCGCTTTATACCATAAATAGCCCTAAAGCACAAATTTTTGCATTAGGTTGCGTGGCCAACAGACATTAAAGACACAAGAGAAAACGCAATGAGTATAGTCATCAAGACCGCTGAAGAAATTGAAAAAATGCGTGCTGCGGGCAAACTAGCCGCACAGGTATTAGAAATGATCGCGCCGCATGTTAAACCGGGCGTGACCACCAATGAGCTCAATGACCTCTGCGCCAAATATACCGAAGAGCAAGGTGCGATTTCGGCGCCGCTTAACTACCATGGTTTTCCCAAATCCATTTGTACTTCTGTAAACCATGTGATTTGCCACGGCATTCCAAACGACAACCCACCATTGAAAGAAGGCGATATCCTCAATATCGACATCACAGTGATTAAAGACGGTTATCACGGCGATACCTCGATGATGTTTTTAATCGGTGAAGTGAGCGCGAAGGACAAACGTCTGTGCCGCATCGCGCAAGAAAGCCTGTATTTAGCTATTCGTAAGGTTCGTCCAGGTTTAAAACTGGGTGAAATCGGCAATACTATCGAAAAATTCATCAAAGCCAGCAAAACAGGCCTTGAGAAATATTCCATCGTGCAAGATTATTGTGGCCACGGTATTGGCTCGGGTTTCCATGAAGAACCTCAGGTTATGCATTACCGTAACGGCGATAACACAGTATTACGCCCAGGCATGTGTTTCACCATTGAACCTATGATCAATGCCGGTCGTCACACGACCATACTCGATCGCGATGATAAGTGGACGGTAACGACCTCCGATGGTAAAAATTCAGCCCAGTGGGAACACACCTTACTGGTGACTGAAAAAGGGGTTGAAGTACTTACCCTGCGTGAGGATGAGGATTTCCCACGTATCATCAATCACGAGCGATAGGCCACACTAACAAGCATAAAAACAAGGGACTCGATGAATATAGCTCTGCTCGCTAAACAATCATTAATCGAACAGAATCAGATTCTTTTGGCCAGTTTTAAGGCTAAAACCCCGATTGAAGAGCTCGTCACGCAGCGCTGTCAATTTGTCGATGCCCTTGTCAAGCAAGCTTGGGAACAGCACGGTCTAAGGGAATATGATATTGCCCTGATTGCCGTGGGCGGCTATGGCCGTGGGGAGCTGCATCCCCACTCAGATGTCGATTTACTGTTCCTGTTTAATGATATCTTGTCACCCGCCGCCGAAGCGGCACTCAGTCAGTTTATTGCCTTTCTGTGGGATGCCAATCTGGAAATCGGCCACAGTGTCCGTACGTTAAACGACACGATTATTCTCGGCCGTGAAGACATCACCATAGCCACTAATCTGTTAGAGGCACGATTGCTCGAAGGGCCCGAATTTTTATTCGATCAACTTTATGATGCGATTCGTCAGAGTGACTTTTGGACTTCAAGCGATTTTTTTATCGCAAAACGGGATGAGCAAAATGCCCGCCATGCCAGAGCCAGTGCCTTCGATTTAGAACCCAATATCAAGAGTTGTCCCGGTGGTCTTAGGGATATTCAAACCATTGCTTGGGTAGCCATGCGTCACTTTGGCGCCGCTCGCCTCGAAGAATTAGTCCAATACGACTTTTTAGAGCCTGGTGAGCTAGAAGAGCTGCTCGAATGTCAGCACTTTTTGTGGAAGATACGCTTTGCCCTGCACATGGTGGTCGGTCGCGATGAAAATCGCTTACTCTTTGATGTACAGCGCCAAGTTGCCGAGCTAATGGGGTATGAAGACGCCACCCAGCTTGCTGTTGAGCAAATGATGAAACGTTACTATCGCACGGTACGCCGAGTGATGGAGCTAAACGAAATGTTGCTGCAGCTGTTTAAACGGGCAACATTAGGCCATACAAAAGCTTTAGAAATTCAATCGATAGATAAACACTACCAGCGCCGTGGCACTTTTATTGAAGCGCTAAGCGATGATCTTTTCGATAGCGGCGAAGAAATTGTCCGGCTGTTTTTGTTAGTCGCTAAAAACTCCAACATCAAAGGCATTTACGCACCAACGCTGCGTTCGCTGCGCCGAGCAAGACGCGCACAATCTCAAGCCTTGCAAGAAAACCCGCTTTGTCGCCAAGCCTTTATGGAAATTCTGCGCCACCCTCGCGGCATTGTTGCTTTGTCTTTAATGCATAAACACGGCGTGTTATCGGCCTATTTACCCGCATGGCGAAATATTGAAGGCCAAATGCAGTTCGACCTGTTCCACGCCTATACGGTCGATGAACACACCCACAGATTACTGCTCAATATCGAGCGTTTTTCCCAAGCCGAACAAAAAGAAGAATTTCCCTTAGGCTCGATTCTCATCAACCAACTGCCTAAAAAAGGTTTACTCGTATTAGGCGCTATCTTCCATGATATCGCCAAAGGCCGCGGTGGCGATCACAGTAAACTTGGCAGCAGCGATGCCCTCGCCTTTTGTAAGCTGCATGGATTAAATGATCACGATGGCCGTCTAGTCGCTTGGCTGGTTGAGAATCACTTGGTGATGTCTGTCACCGCCCAGCGCCGTGATATTTCCGATCCCGATGTGGTGGCCGACTTTGCCAATAAAGTCCGCGATGCCGTGCATTTAAGCTATCTGTACTGCTTAACCGTCGCCGATATCTGCGCCACCAACGAAAAAACCTGGAACAACTGGAAAGGCTCACTGCTACGCGACTTGTACTTTTCGACCCAAAGAGTGCTCGCCCGCGGTAAAGAAAAACCCGTCGATATTCGTGCCAGAGTGCGTGAATACCAAGCCAAGGCAAAAAAAGAACTGCTGCGCCGCGGATTGAAAGAGAAAGATCTCGATGCCCTGTGGCAACGTTTTAAGGCAGATTACTTTTTACGCCACCAGCCAAATCAAGTCGCGTGGCACGCCGAAGCGATTTTAAAGCACAAACAACAGGATGAGCCCTTAGTCTTAGTGTCCAAACACACCACCCGTGGTGGTACTGAGCTATTTGTCTATTGCCAAGACAGACCTAAATTGTTCGCAACTGTGATGGCGGTACTCGACAATAAAAATATCAACGTCCATGATGCCAACATCATGACGTCAAAAGATAATTATGCTCTCGATACCTTTGTGATCTTAGAGCAGGATGGTGAGCCCGTTAGCCAGCTTTCACGCATTCAAAGTATCCGTAAAGCGCTTGAGAAAGCCCTGTCGAGCGACAGTCCAAAACTGCCGCGCTTTAGAAAACTATCGCGCAAGATGAAACCTTTTAATGTGCCGACACAAGTGAGTTTCCTCGAAAGCAGTCGTCATGGTACAAGTATGATGGAGCTTATCGCCTTAGATTCGCCAGGATTACTGGCAAAAGTTGGGGATATCTTTTACCGTTGCAACACAACATTACTCGCGGCCAAAATCACCACCATTGGTGAGCGAGCCGAAGACTTTTTTATGCTGCAGACCAATGACGGCTTGCAACTTAACGAAAACCAAGAGAATACCCTCAGGGACGCTTTAATCAGTGCCCTGAGTGCAAAGAATATCGAATCAGTTAATTAACGAGACCAGTGGGAGAAGTAAATGGAGGCTTTACGCCAACGTATTGAGGCGGCTTTTGAAGCACGCGCCGACATCACACCAAGCACAGTTGACGCAGGTGTGCGCAGCGATGTGCAAAATGTCATCAATATGCTCGATAAAGGTGAAGTCCGTGTCGCCGAGAAAATCGACGGACAATGGCACGTACACCAGTGGCTGAAAAAGGCGGTATTACTGTCCTTCCGTATTTTCGATAACGTGGTTATCGATGGCGCCGAAACCAAATACTTCGATAAAGTGCCGTTAAAATTTGCCGAATATGATGAAGCTCGCTTTAAAGCGGAAGCCATTCGCGTGGTGCCTTCGGCTACAGTGCGTAAAGGCTCATTCATAGGTAAAAATACCGTGTTGATGCCATCTTATGTGAACTTAGGTGCTTATGTTGATGAAGGCACTATGGTTGATACTTGGGCGACCGTTGGCTCATGTGCACAAATCGGTAAAAATGTGCATTTATCTGGCGGCGTAGGTATTGGTGGCGTACTTGAGCCATTGCAAGCGGGCCCAACCATCATCGAAGATAACTGCTTTATCGGTGCGCGTTCTGAGATTGTTGAAGGCGTTGTGGTTGAAGAAGGCTCAGTGATTTCCATGGGCGTGTATATCGGCCAAAGCACTCGAATTTATGATCGCGAAACCGGCGAAGTGCATTACGGTCGTGTACCAGCAGGCTCTGTTGTCGTTTCTGGCAACCTGCCATCAGCCTGTGGCAAGTACAGCCTCTATGCCGCTATTATCGTTAAGAAAGTCGATGCAAAAACCCGTAGTAAAGTGGGTATCAACGAATTACTGCGTATTGTTGATTAACAGTCACAGCATTCGTTCGATAACATGAGTTCCATAAAAAAGATGCCTAAGGGCATCTTTTTTATTATCAGAACTATTTAACCTACGATTAAGCGATCACTGCCCAGCTTTATAATAACTGTCTAATAAAGCAATTAAATCAAACGCTCTACCTCACGGAATGCATTTCTCGTCATGGCAATGGCCCGCCAGCCGATAATCCCCAATGGCTGCTGCGCTTTGTTCACCACCACAAGATATTCTGAGTCTAGTAAATTCAACTGCAGTAATGCATCTTCCGATGTGGCCACCTCACTGATAATAGGCACTGAATGCTCCATGATCTGATGGGCTTTTTTATGCAGTGATGCCCTATCCAGTTCACGCTCAGCTGCAGTGCCAAGTAATGGGCTAAACCAATGTTCCAGTAAGCGACTCGTGATCACCCCAAGTATCTTATGTTGCTCATCCAATACCACGGCCACCTTAGCATGGGCAGTCGTAAGTAAACGCTTAATATCAACTAACTCATGGTCGAGTGAAATAGTGACTAAAGGTTCAAGCGGCGCAGCACCGATATGATCGCTAATACTCAACTCTCGATTAATCAAAATCGCTAAACAAGTTTCGACTATCTCAGGGTCAAAAAGTGTCCCTTTACCCGCACGCAGCACTTCAGTCATTTTCTCCAGCCCTAACGATGGGCGATAAGGCCTGTGGGACAATATCGAATCGGCAACATCGGCGACAGCAATAATTTTCGCCTCATATAAAATCGCCTTATCCTTTAAGCCCGCGGGATAACCTGAGCCATCGAGCCGCTCATGATGCTGTAAAATCATCTCTTTAATGGGCCAAGGAAACTCCACATCCTCAATAATTTCAGCACCATGTAATGGGTGAGTCTGAATTAATGCGTATTCTTCTTTTGAAAGTTTTGACGGTTTTGTCAAGATCTGCGATGGAATCGCTAACTTGCCGATATCATGGACTAAGGCACCAATCTTCAGCCCTTCTAAACGCAGCGGGTCTAAACCTAATTTCTCACCAATCAAATAACTTAATTGCGCCACCGACTTTTGATGCCCTGCGGTATAGGCATCTTTCAGTTCTAATGCCTCAGAAATAGCACTAATAAGCTGTGTTAACGATTGAGATAATTGCTCTTTTTGCGCTTTAATGATTTTGGACTGGCGGGATACCGCGCGCAATGTGCGTGGTAGTTCAATGCTGTGCCATAAAATGCTGGCAAAAGTCAGTAATGATCTCGCATCATTACGACTATAAGGCTCGTTACGGTCGACCACGCACAGCATGCCCACTAAGCGACTGCGAAATAAAATCGGCACCGCCAAGTAACGCCCTCCAAGTAGCAGTTTATCTAAGGGCAAATCCCCTAAGCGCCTTTGGGAGTCGGTTTGATTTTGGATGATCGGCTTATAATCTCGCACACATTCGAGCCATACGCGGCTTTCAAGTTCTGACACTTGGGTATTATCTTCAACAAAATCGGCTTGATTAGCCTCTGCGTGGGGATACTCAGAACGCGCGGCGAGTGTGAGTGTTTTTAACTTTTCGTTATGCAACAGAATAAAGCCATATCGACTGCCAGTGAGTGACATCGCCTTAGAAACTGCGACTTTAAATACTTCTTCTTGGGAGGATTTAATCACATCTTCAATGTGTTGCAGCCAAGCATCGCTGGCTTGAATCGCTCGACGATAATCCGAGTGCAACTCCTTCATCTGCGGATCTTCAAAATTGATGTCGGATAGAATCAAATACCATCCCATTTCAGGCAAAGAATGCAGCGCGAGATGCACACGTATGCCGCGATGATCTTGTAATTGAAAACCTATTTCTTGGCCGCGTCGCCTCACAATATCGGCGCATAGTTCAGCATTAAAAGCACTAAACAATTGGCTAATGGGTTGATTAATGATTTGCGCCGCAGAGCGTTTGCAACGGCTATAAAAGGCTTGGCTCATCCGTAGCACACAAAACTGCTCATCTAGCTGTGCCCAAGATAAATTCAAACTATCGGGCAAGTCTTTCATTCCAACGATAAGGCTTTGACGAGTTGACATCCAGCACTCCGACCTGTAATTCGAGCATGGGTAATACACTATACCGCTATGTTCACCCCAATGTGAGCACTATAAAATCTCCAATAAACATAATGATAGCTGATTTCATGACAGACGCGGGTTAAAATAAACGCCGCTGAATGTCATGCCATTGCCACGACTCACCTACATCTTAGAAAACGATCGTTTTATTGCCGTACACGACCACTTGTTCGTTGAGCACTAATTGCAGCGCTTTACTCAATACACTCTTTTCAACATCGCGCCCAGCACGTGCCATTTCTAAGGCACTATAACTGTGGTCGACGGGAATTACGTCTTGCTTGATGATCGGCCCTTCATCGAGGCAATTATTCACAAAATGCGCCGTCGCACCGATAATTTTCACCCCGCGCTCCCAGGCTTGGCGATAGGGTGCTGCGCCGATAAAAGCAGGTAAAAAAGAATGATGGATGTTGATGATGCGATTAGGATATTGCGCCACAAAATCTGGAGTTAGCACCCGCATATACTTAGCCAACACCAGATAATCTGGCTCGTATTGTGATACTGCGGCCAACAGTGCTTGCTCGTGTTGAATTCGGTCTAAGCCTTCGTGGCTCACCAGATGAAAGGGGATGTTAAACTTCTCTGCCAATTCACGTAGTGCATCATGGTTACCCACCACAGCGGCAATCTCGACACTTAAACCACCATAATAAGCTTTCATTAACAAATCGCCTAAACAGTGCGCTTCCTTTGTAACTAACACCACAATACGTTTTTTACCCGCGCTAACTAACGTCATATGATTTTGCGTAGGCAGTACGTCACGCAGATCCTGCAATAACTGTTCGCTGTTAAAAATGCCCTCTAACTCAGTTCGCATAAAGAAACGCCCTTGGGCATTATCCACAAACTCACTGTTTTTGATGATATTCAGTTTATGAGTAAAACAAACACTGGTGATTTTAGCGATGAGGCCTTGGGCATCAGCGCAATCCGTCAGTAAGATTTTACGCTCTATGGATGGCGAAGTATTACCGCGAGTTTCAGTCATTTGTTGCAAAGTTGGCTCTCCTATATTGTCCCTACATCGAGTTTGCCATAGCAAATCATGCTGAACAGTATGAAAACCCTATAATGCGAAAATAAAAATGATATTTCAGAGGCTTGAATCAATAAAATGTAAAAATTAAGCAGTTAATTTTGTAAAAACACAATCCTAGCGGCGAGTATCTAAGTAACGCTGCAATACTTTACGCAAAGTTTCGGCCTTAGTGCCGTAAACCACCTGCACACCTTTGCCCATAACGATCACGCCCTTAGCACCCAACTGACTCAAACGCACCTTATTGACTAACTCAGGCTTGTGTACGCTCAAGCGTAACCGTGTCAAACAAGCATTAAGTTCAACGATATTTTCACGCCCGCCGAGCGCCGCAATAATCGCCCGTAAACTTTCTTTGGGTCCTTTGCTGTCGTTATGCTCAAGCCTACCGGGAGTTTTCAAATTAAAGGCTAAAATACTCAGCCTAAACAACAGGTAATATATTATGGCGGTTAAAGGCCCAAGGAAAATAAACCAGCTGGCATTACGGGACAATGGAAATAGCAGCGTAAAGTCCACCAGCCCTTGGGAGAATACTATGCTGTGGTGAATATCCAGCATAATACAGACAAAATAAGCGAGCCCAGTGAGTAAGGCGTGAATAATAAATAGAATCGGCGCCACAAACATAAAAGCAAATTCGATAGGTTCAGTCACCCCAGTTAACCAACTTGCCGCCCCCGCCGAGAGCATAATACCCGCCACGCGATTCCGCTCTGAGGGATCTGCGCAGCGCCACATTGCCAGTGCAGCCGCCGGTAATCCCCACATTTTAATCAGATAACCACCGGCAAGGTTTCCTGCCTGCGGATCGCCCGCTAAATAGCGCGCCACCTCACCACGAACGACTTCATGCCCCAATAACTGATATTGGCCCACCTCTAAGTAAAAAGGCGCATTCCAAATATGATGTAAGCCAAGGGGAATAAGTAACCGCTCTAATGCGCCATAAACGCCAAAGGCGATGGCGGGTTTTTGATAAACCGCCCAGTCGGATACGAGCTCAATCAATAAAGCTAAGGGTGGCCACACATGGGCGAGTACATAACCTAGGCTCATCGCTAGGGGAATAATAAGTAAAGATGCACTGCGACGTCCCTCGAAGAAAGAGAAAATCGCAGGCAAGCGAATATATTGACTCCAACGGACTGCGAGGCAAGTAATACCACCGAGCATCATGCCACCTGCAATTCCAGTATCTAAGGTATCCATTCCTAATAAATGTTGGGTTGGAAGTCGATACAAATCGGCCAGTGCGGCTAACGTCGCTGTCATCACCCCATAACCAAACACCGCCGAAAAGGCGGCAATGCCTTGATCGCGACAAAAACCAATAGCGACAGCCACGGCAAATAACATCGGCATAATGGCGAAAATGAGTTTGCCTACCGCCAGCATCAGCACTGTCAGCTCTTCGGGCATAAAAGGAATCGGACTAACGGTTAAGCCGAGCATAACCCCAGCGGCGGGTAAAATGGCAATAGGAATAAGCAGCGCTTGGCTTAAGCGCTGGGCAAATTTAAACCACTGTAGATTGACGAAACTACCTAAGCGACGAGCTCGGTTTTGACGACTTGATTCCAGCGTTCTAGCCATTTTATCGCTTCAACCTCAGGTTCCATGGTTTCACAGGCATCAATTTCGAGTAATTCCACCAGCGGCTTAGCGCCAAGTTCACTCAAGAGTGCATCTACAGACTTACCTGCACCGCAGAAAGTCTCATAACTTGAATCACCTAGAGCTATCACACTGTATCTAAGCTCAGGTAAGTAGGGTGCTAAATGTTTAAGATTATGGTACCAAGACTGAATATCATCGGGTAAATCCCCTTGCCCGGTCGTCGAAGTCACCACCACTAACAATTCATCCTGAGGAGGAATAAAGCTTGCTACCTCATTAGGTTGCCACAATGTGACATCATAACCTAAAACTTGCATTTCTTTCTCTAGGGTTTCAGCGGCAAATTGTGCACTACCATATACAGTGCCAAACACCAGATTCACCTTTTTCATGATACACTCCACATCGCGTTGCAAACCTTATTAGGCTGACCTTACTTTATTGTTCAGCGTATGAGCAAGCTAAGGCGCAAATTTTTTATAAATCAAGCCATTGAGCGTGAGAAAATATCTAATGCGACAGTCCACCCGCCAAAAACACCTCAAGCAGCACCACAAAACAGCCCATATTCGGCGTAAAAACTACTTCCACTCCGCCCAGCAAAATCTCATATCGCCACTTGCACTCACGTCTGGATTCTCAACCTTAGCCGTTATGATGCAAGAGCTGCGGCCGCAAACAGCACAAACGCCACAACTCCTCGATTAAGCAATCAACCTCGTTTTAAATTCGATGACTTTAGTTTCAATAACAAAGCAAAGTGAATGCACTTAATTTTATTCACGCGGCTAAGTTGATATCACCATATCAAGCATTGGCCGCTTGCTGTTCACGCCTCTTGGACGATGAATAACTCAGCTTGCTGACTCAAGGTCGCCTCGTCCCAACCTAGCTCGGCAAACACGGTTTCCCACTCGGACTCGAGCTCGGTTTCTATGCTGAGCCGAGTTTGAGTTATTGGATGTGTAAAGGTGAGTTTTTTTGCGATAAGCCACAGGCGATTAATACTGAAATGCTCACGAAAAAATGCATTTTGCTTACCGTCGCCATGGGTGGTATCACCGACGATGGGGTGACGTAAATGTGCCATATGCCTTCTAAGCTGATGCTTACGCCCCGTTTTAGGACTCAAGCGTACCAGTGCGAACCGGCTAGTGGGATATCGGCCTGACTGATACGGGATTTCAGTATTGAGTAGTGGCTCATACGCCGTCACAGCCTCCTGCGCTGCTTTATTGGGATCGGCATTCTTATCGCCTAATTCATCCAACTCAACCTTAAGCGCATAATCTAAAATACCGCTCTCATGCATATTACCGCGCACTAAAGCCAAATATTGTTTTTCAATCGTATGGGAAGCAAATTGCTCACACAGAGCATTGGCCACTTCACTACTCTTGGCAAACAAGAGCACGCCGGATGTCGGCCTGTCGAGACGATGTACAGGAAACACATGACAGCCCACTAAGTCACGGGTCAGCTGCATGGCAAAAAATCGCTCCCGACGCGCTAAATAACTGCGGTGGACCAATAAGCCTGCGGGTTTATGAATTGCCACTAAATGCTCATCTTCATAAAGAATTTCAATCTCAGGCGCCTGCTCTTCTGAATCATCCTCTTGGGATACATTCACTGCATTTTCAGGCGTTTCAAGCCAGATATCATCTTGATTCATTTAACAACATATCCAATTCATTCAATAGGCTAATTAAAGTTTGGCGCGGGGGCATATCCAGCCAAACATGTTCAGCCATAGGGGCGATCGCAATTTGCGTCGGCAATGGCGCCCTCGTTTCGATTAAAGTCTGCATTCTAGGCAGCAAAATAAACTGCAGCCACTGCTCAAGGGGCATAAGATCACAGGCAAAAGGTGCTGTGCTTGCCATTGCAGCGGCAGAAGGTGCTTGCTCAGACCACAACTCGGCCGCTTGCAGCGCGTGGGTAATCTGAGCCAATTTAGCTTGGGTTTGACTGTATAACATAGCTTTCAGATCCATTCTCATATTAGCCCTTTGTGATTCAAGAACTCCCCACAATTCACTGGCCGAATAGGTCGATTAAAGTGCCGCAATCATACCATCCAGACGCACTTCCCCCTATAATGGCGCCAATTTATTGAGCCTCTTTGATTGATATGGCAGCCAAATGACTGAAATTACAACTTTAAGCCAGTTTTTAACCACAGCCAAAACCCAGTTCCAAGTGTATGATCTTGGCCGTAGGGTGCAACATATTGATATGCTCGCATTTCACCAAATCGAATCTCTGTCAGCCCCTTATCCTTATCCCATTCAAGGGCATGCACAATTTGCTATTGTCTTTTGGGATGCGAGCCAACAACACTTTATTTGGTTTCTAAAACTGGCGTTAGATGAGCAAGGATTACTGTCGCCTGCACCGCGCTCACAATTTATCGAAATGATATTAGCGGCATTAGGGCAAGATCCCACTCAGCCACTCAGTGATGAGCAGCAAGAACGACTCGCGAATAATCCGTTTAATTTCAAGCCAAGCCAGGAAAAACTGGCCGTATTTAACGCACTCGTTCGTAAACAACTTGGCCAGCGCGCTTCATCACAATACGAGTTTGCCGTGCAATATCTGTCAGGCCAAATTGCCCCATCACAATGGCAACATATTGGAATGCAAGGAATAGCCGATGTGTGTGTACGCACAAAAGAATTTGATCATGAGCAGCACTTGGTATTGAGTTTTGATACAGCCGCCATCGAAGTGCAAATCGCCCTATGCCAATGCCTTGAACACTTGCTGATTAGCGACACACTCGCCGATAAGATTCTCGCGAAACTTCAAGATGCAACCCCAGAACACCAAGCCTATTTCCTACGGGCTTTGGCTTCTAGCGCTAAACACAGCCAAAAAGCGTTTGCGCATCTACACGGCCAATCCTCTTTAGATACCAATGCCCTCATCAGCATTGCCGGACGTAACTGGTCGGTATTAAAACAAGATTCAAGTCGCAGTCTTTACTTAGAAGCTCTGGCACTGCAGCCCCAAGCCTTTTTTAATCAGGTCTTTGCTGATATTGTGGCTATTCCTAGTTTGCGCAATCAACTACTAGGCGAATTAAGAAATCCCAATCGAAGTGTTCAACTATCACAAGCCATAGGTGGTTTGTTTAAGGCAGCTAGCAAATGATGTCAGATTTACTGTTAATTATTGGCCTCGTCGTGATTGCCGCATTCTTTTGGCAACTACGCCAAATGGCAGAGTTGAGCCGTATTTTTGCCGAAAAAGAATGTTGGCGACAAAAAGTTCAACTGTTAGCCATTGCCATGGAAACTGCCCGCCCTAGCATTGGCGGCACGACGGGGATCTGCTGGAAGGCGAAATATTTATTTGAATTCAGCACCGACGGCATTAACCAATACCGTGGCCATATTTGGATGCAAGGCAAGAAAATTCAAAAGATTGAATGGCCTATTTTCCCTGAGCCCGAATGGCAAGAGGCGCCGACAGCGCAGGGGAAATTTGGCGGTTGTGGTACGCAAAGTGGTTGTAACTCAGGCAAATGCCATTAAGCTTTTATCGACAATGTTGGCTCAAATAAAATGTGAGCCAACATAGAGAGCAAGACATCATTCTTTTTTATCGTAAATACGGCTAAAAAATAGATCACTGTAAAAGTTAAAAAAGAAAGGGCGCGGCCCTAAAGCCACGCCCTCCTATTCTCTGTTAAGCTATCCCGCTATTTTTGTGCTCCCTGCACCATCCATGCGTCAATCTGCGTCCTGCTTCATCCCTGCTCAATCCTTGAGGTCCTTGTACTCATGTACTTCCCTATCTCTTGGTCATCCAGTCCCAAGCTTGCTCTTTCCTGAGCGGTTCCATCATCATCCATGAAACAGGTATTGCATCCATTCAATTGCACTCCCTGTGCCATTGCCATCCTATGCAATGAGTCTATCAATCCTTGATAGACTCCCTTCCTTGGTATTGGCTCTCTTTCATCCTGAAAGGCCTATATCCCTATCATTCCTTAAGCCACATTCCTTAGTCACTGTTCGATCATCCTGATCGCCAACATCCTGTTGCCCGCAATTCCTTCTACAAGATGAATTCTACGCCAACCAACGAAAGTACTCATTGTGGATTATTTAAAATGTTAACGAAGATGGTGAGTTAAACTGACAAAAAATAGACTAACTTACTGATATAAGTAAAAACAATAACCAGCCACAAGACGTAACCACCCTTTTGACTTACAAATTACTTACATACTTGTGAGAGATCTCTTACACGGAGGATGGCAATTCGAATCAAAAGTAAGCAAAGCGCTAGATGTTCTCCCCTGAAGGACTTATGCATAAACCGCTATCGCTCAAAATTCGACAAGCATTCGGCGCATGACCAGAACACAGTCAACACAGTCAACACAGTCAACACAGTCAACACAGTCAACACAGTCAACACAGTCAACACAGTCAACACAGTCAACACAGTCAACACAGAGAGTAAATCATTGGGCAATAAGAGAAGTAGGACTGGTGAACATGCTTTACGGTGAGAAGTCTTTAAGCAGCGTTAAGATAAAGTCTATGTGAATAGCGTTATAGCTTGGCAAAGCCAGATTAATGCTGAAAATGAACCAAAGAAAAGGGCGCAACTAAAGTGCGCCCCATTTATCCTTTGTAAGCCGTCCTGCTCGATTTGTGCTCCCTGCACCATCCATGCGTCTGCTTGCGTCCTGCATCGTCCCTGTAATCCCTTTTTGTCCCTGTGTATCAAACTTACGTGAGATAACACTCAGTCCCTTGACCTGTAAATCCTTTCTACAGAGCCTGTCATTTCCTATGACGTATTCCTATTGCATCCTGCAAAATTTATTTTCCATAGATTAGTACAAGCTGTTCACCCTTATACTTTATCCTTATCTCGACACATCCTGTTTCGAGTTCATGCTTAATCCTTAAGCGTGTCCTGTATTCTTCCTGAAATTCATCATCCTGACGATACAAATCACTGTCCCTAATCATCCTTGAAAAGCAATCCTGCTTTTCCTTAGCCTATCCGAGGCGAATGACAGTTTTCCTACCGTCAGCGATTTCAACCTTGAAATCTTAATTCGTTGCTTCTTGCGTCCCTTTGGCCTGTTTCGCTTTCCTTGCTATCCATTTGCTTTGGCCATGAGTGAATTCTACGTTAACCCTAACGTTTTTGTTCGGCTCAAAGAACGGACTACAAAATTAATTACGGACCAACCAAAGAAAAATAAATACAAACCAATGATTCTATTTAAAATTAAATATTAAAGGACAAAAAACAATCAAAAAGAAAACATTATGTCCTACAACGTTTGTAAGCGATCTCTCACACGGGCATGGGCATCTCACTCTGGCAATTTTTTTAACGTTTAAAAAAGCGGCAGATCATCTGCGCAAACATCACCCAATCTGCCATCAAACTGTAAAAAGGATACTGAAATGTCGCGGGTCGATTCTTCTCAAATACGAAGTGTCCCACCCACGCAAAACCATAACCAACAATAGGAATGAACCAACATAGCCACCAGGCTTGTGAAACCAAGGCAATGCCAATCAGCAGCAGAACTAAACAACTGCCAACAAAGTGTAATTGCCGACAAATCGGGTGCTGGTGTTGGGATAAATAGAAAGGATAAAAATCGGCGAAACGTTTATAAGAGTTAGTCATCTTGTTGAACCGAATAGAATAAAAGCTGGCCATGGACACTGCCGATACTCAGCTCGCCTATGGATACAAAGTCATGCTGAGTAAACAGTTGCAAGTGGTTCTCCTGAGCGATAAACACACCAATGCCATCCAAATCAGGCTGCTCATCACACCAACTCACCACAGCTTGCACCAACTTATGTCCAAGTCCTTTGTGCTGTTCATTTGGTGCAAGAGCAATAAACTGCAAAATACCGCAGTGCTTACTGGGTAAAAGTTCAATAATACTGGACTCTTTGTTCATTAGTGCTTGAGTCGATTGCCAACCTGTACCTAACAACATCTTTAAGCGCCAATGCCAATAACGCCCTTCCCCTAAAGGCACTTCTTGAGTAACTACACAGGCTAACCCAAAGAGTCTTTCATGGTCGAATAAACCAATGAGGGCTTGTTTTTGTTGCCATAACGTATTGAGTTCTTCCCTGATTGCGGCGCGCAATTTTTGCTCATAAGCGGCTTTGTCTGAGGTAAAGAGTGAATCGACAAAAAAAGGATCATCATGGTAAGCGTTATAGAGAATAGAAGCGGCAATGCGTAAGTCTTCCGCGGTCAAATAGACTGCGCGGCAGTCCTCTAGAATTTCATTGTCCATCGTTAGCATTCCTTGACTTAGCTCACACTTTTTTATGCGTAACTGTTAATCTACCAAGGAAACTAAAAAGTGCAAATTTTAATCATAGATTGCATTTTTCAATCAGGCGCTTACTCTAAACGAAGGCACTATACTGAAAAGGAAATAATGATGGATACAACTCCAGTAGACTTAAGCCACTTGTTTGAGCAACTCGGTTTAGACAGTAGCGACGAGGCCATAGCGCAGTTTATTGCAACCCATGATATCGACCATCACATCCATTTAAGCCAAGCGCCCTTTTGGACCCCTGCCCAAAAGAGCTTTATCATTGAAGGTTTAGAAGCCGATGCCCTCTGGACTGAGCCCATTGAGCAATTAGACACTCAGCTACGTAAACGATAAGACTCGTTGGTTCAGATTTTACCGTAAGCCGTTTCACCCCAACCCACTAAGGCATTGTTGCTCAGCACGATAGGCGTGCATTCATCCTTAGTGGTTTTTCCATCGCCATTATTACGCTGGGTACGATAAAACAACACTAAGACTTCTTTATTGGCTTCACCTTGTTGAGCACTTTGTTGAATATAGGCTTCACTAAAATCAGCGGTGCCCATTAAGATTATCACTTGGTCTTTAGGCATGCCTAAGCTCAGTTTGGTTAAGTTAGTGCGATTTTTATCCTGCACTTTCTCCCAAGATTCGCTGCTATCCCAGCCCGATTCTCCATCACCGACATTGACCACGCAGCCGCTAAGACCTAAGCTTGCGAGCCCTAAAAAAGTGATGGCGATAAGTTTGTTATTTAATTTATGGTTCATCATGTGACATCCTGTGTAATTATTATTGAAGCTTAAAAATGGTATTTCGGCTGGACAATAAGCAAAATAAATGCCACAAGACAACACACTGTTTTTAAATGAAAAAATTAATTATTATTTTAAAATTGGTTTAAACAATTCAACAAATTAAGGAATTTTGCTAATTATGAGTCCCCTTGACCAAGTATTAGCGGCAGCACGTTCGCTCGAAGCCTGCGGTAAAGTACCGAGCCTTGCCTTAATTAAAACCCGTTTAGGTAGTAGCCTACCTTTACCTATATTGATCCAAGGCTTACAGCAATTTAAATCTATGCCTAAGGCGGATCGCGAGCGTTTAGCTGAGTTGCAAACTATCAGCCCTACAACTGACACTCCCGCAACTAACGATACCTTAACCCTTGCAGTGCTCGCCGAGCGCCTGCAGATACAACAGGCGTATTTTGAACGTCATGCTGAGCAGCAAAAAACAGAAATAATGCAATTAAAAAACGAACTGCTTGAACTTAAACAACGCATCAACTTATTAGAAATCCAAGGAAAAACAGCTTAATGTTTGTTACTGAACTGCGCTTCGAATGCTTCGCCGACACCACGATATCTGCCGCCGAGAAGGCCATTAATCAGCTCCTTGAAGCCTATCGAGCTAATGGCCAAATCTTAGGACGAGAATTTGCGGTCGCCTTTAATGACGGTGAGTTTAGAGTGCGTTTATTGATGCCAGAGAAAAGCAGTTTAGCGCACAAATATCACAGCCCTTGGGTCAAAAAAGCCTTAGTAGAATTAACCGACGCTAAACTACTCGCGCCGCGGGAAAAGTTTATTGGTCAGGATATCAATTCTGAAGTAAGTAATACCGAAACACCCAGCTGGCAACTGCTATACACCAGTTTTGTGCATATGTGCTCGCCCCTACGCAGCGGCGACACTTTATTGCCCATTCCCCTGTACCGTATACCCGCAACCTTTAATGGCGATCATAAACGTATTATCCGTTGGCAGAGCGAATGGCAAGCCTGCGACGAGCTGCAAATGGCGGCGGCCACCAAGGCTGAATTTGCCGCGCTAGAGGAATTATCGAGTCCTGACAGTGATTTATTTCGCAGAGGTTGGGATTTGCGCGGTCGTATCGAATATCTCACTCAGATCCCGACCTATTACTACTTATATCGCATTGGCGGCCAAGATTTGGCCTCAGAAAAAACGCGACCTTGCCCACGTTGTGGCAGTCATGATTGGAAACTCGATGAACCTTTATTGGATATGTTCCATTTTCGCTGCGAGCCTTGCCGCATAGTGTCGAATCTGTCTTGGGATCATCAATAACATCTGTTTATCCCCTTGCAGAACTCAACCTAAGATAAGCCAGGCTTAGGTTGAGTTAATACTTAGGTTGATAATAAAAATGTCGCTCACAGAAGTTAACGTTTACCGAAAAGGTTTTGCCACATACGTTTAAAACTGGCGAAAATACCAGGATGTTCTAATGCGGGCATAGGTAATTCTTCATGTTTAACGGGTGGTGCTATCCGTGGCGATAATGCTTCAATAAACGCAGTCAAACTCGAGGACAATTGCTCAGATTGCACTTCACCAGGGATTTCAATCCATACGCTACCATCACTGTTATTGATGGTGAGCATTTTATCTCCCTCATCTAACAGACCGATAAACCAAGTCGGTGACTGCTTCAGTTTTTTCTTCATCATCAGATGACCAATCAAGTTTTGTTGCAGGCAATTAAAATCGTCATCATTCCAGACTTGCAGTAACTCCCCTGTGCCCCACTTAGAGTCAAATAATACTGGGGCGGAGAAATAATGACCGTAAAAATCATTGATCTCTGGCCATAAAGTTAACTCCAGTGCATGCTCTACATTGGCGAAACTGCCTTCAACTTTGCGTTTCACTGGCTGCCAAGAAACGGCCTGTTCAAGATCCGGTTGAAATTCGCCTTGAATACACACAGAAGACTCACCCTGTGGGTAATAACGCGGTAGTTCACCTAAACTCGTTAAGTAAGCTTGATGATAGTTTTGCAAAAATTTATCGAGTGCGGGCAGACAAGACACTTAAGCACAATCCAATTTCAGGTATAATGTGCGCCTATTTTGACATGGAAACAGTATTGATGACACAGAATCACGATCCCTATAGTGATGCGCAAGCGCTTGTTGGCCTGACTTTAGGTAAAGCCACCGACTACCAAGCCGAGTATGATGCGTCGCTGCTGCAAGGGGTTCCACGCTCACTAAACCGTAATGCTATTGCACTCACTGGGACGTTACCGTTTCATGGTGCCGATATCTGGACGGGTTATGAGCTGTCTTGGTTAAATGCCAAAGGTAAGCCTATGGTGGCCATAGCTGAATTTCATTTAAGCTATGAAAGCCTGAATCTGATTGAGTCGAAATCGTTCAAACTGTATCTCAATAGCTTTAATCAAACCAAGTTTGATAACCTAGATTCACTGCAAAAAACCTTAGTGCAAGACTTAAGTCAGTGTGCTCAAGGTGATGTTAGCGTTAAGATTATCGAGCCAAAAAGCTTTGGTATTCAGCGTATTATTGAGTTACCAGGCACTTGTATTGACGATCTCGATATTGAAGTCAGCGATTATAGTTTTAATCCTGATTACTTAGTTAACAGTACAGACGATAAGCAAACGGTCGCGGAAACGCTTAATTCAAACCTGCTGAAATCCAACTGTTTGATCACTTCGCAACCCGATTGGGGCAGCGTGATGATCCGTTATCAAGGCCCTAAAATCGATCGCGAGAAACTGCTGCGCTATTTGATTTCTTTCCGCCAACATAACGAATTCCACGAGCAATGTGTCGAGCGAATTTTCGTCGATTTAAAACGTTTCTGTCATTGCACTAAATTGACGGTTTACGCCCGCTACACGCGTCGCGGTGGTTTAGATATCAACCCTTATCGCAGTGACTTCGAGCAACCAGGCGAAAGCCACAGACTCGCAAGACAGTAATGACCTTCTTAGGCTATTAGATTAACAATCTGAGATAGAAAATAAAATTTAAAAACTGCAACAAAGCTCTGAATCGCTAGCCCTAGCTGCTCGCTAGATTCAGAGCTTTTTTATTCACAGTGTTTGCACTCGTATTGAGCAATAAACGCCGTAACCATTGATGGCTCGGGTTTTGGGTATATTTACTGCTCCACACCATATACAAATCAATTGGCCGAGTTTTCAGGGGCATAGGTAAAATCTGTAAGCCGAACATCTCAGCGTACTGACTGGCGTACCGCAAAGGCGCTATGCCTATCGCCTCACTTTTGCCAACAGTTGCAAACATACTCAATAAAGATGATTGCTCACTGTACATTTTGCGCCTTGGTAACACACCTTCGGTAAACAAATCCCCTGCAGTCAAATTAAAACGCCGCATATTTAAAAAGACGTGTTTCTCCTCAAAATACTGCCCATGGGTAATAGCACCTTGAATACGAGGATGCTGCAAACTGACGATACAAACGAGGGTTTCGGTGAAGAGTAATTTGCTCGAGAGCAAACTTTGCTGCGCGGGCTTAATATCTATGGCAACGGCGACCCGCTCAAGCAAAATATCGCGATATAGCTCATCCTCCTGCGGCGGTGACTCGCGGAAAATGACTTCAATATCCGCATTCTGTAACAAAGCCTGCACGCCTGATTGCAGCGCTTCGATAACTGACTCATTAGCATATACATAAAAGCGCCGCTGGCTCGTGTTGGGATCAAAATGCTCAAACCCCAGTAATACGGTTTCAATATCCGCCATGGGCTGCTCAAATTTACGGTACATCTCCCGTGCCACCGATGTAGGCTCAATTCCCCGTCCAACTCGATTAAACAGTGACTCCCCGACCCAAGCCCTGAACCGGCTTATCGCATTGCTCACGGAAGACTGAGTTAAATCTAACTCCTGTGCCGCTTGGGTGAATGAACGAGTACGGTAAACCACCATAAACACGCGTAATAAATTTAAATCTAATGGCTTTCGTGTCGGCATAAGGGAGTGCACTCATTCACTATATGAATATTACAACCCAAGCTAACTCGAGTTATCTAAATACACAAGCTGGCTATACTCAAACCATCAACGACACTATCCCACTTTTCGGTAGGTAAAATAATGCAAAAATCTTTGATGACAATGAGTATTATCGCAAGCTTCTCTTTAAGCGCCGTGGCCGCTGAACACGAGCATGAACATATCAGCCTGCACTATCAGGGAAAGCCTGCCACCGAGCAAACCATTGCGGTAAATAAAACCTCAGCAGCAAGCCTTAATTTTGCTGACAAAAAAGCCTTTGAAGAGTTTTCTAAAAATCTTATTGCTGAACTCGATGAACCAACAGCAGCCATTTTACGTGCCGATTTCAGCTTTATTGGCGACAAAACCCCAGACACAGTAAACCCTTCACTTTATCGCCAAGCTCAATTGAATATGGTGTCTAACGGCTTATACAAGGTCACAGATGGCATTTATCAAGTGCGTGGCACAGACTTATCGAACTTAACCCTTATCCGCGGTAAAACAGGCTGGATCCTTTATGACGTGCTGCTGACCAAAGAAGCGGCAAAATTATCCCTCGAATTTGCACTAAAACACTTGCCCGAGGGCAATAACTTACCCGTAGTCGCAATGATTTATTCCCACAGTCATGGAGATCATTTTGGCGGATCCCGCGCCATCAAAGACATGTTCCCAAACGTCAAAGTCTATGGTTCCAATAACATCACCAAAGAAATTGTCGACGAAAACGTCCTCGCTGGTAATGCCATGAGCCGCCGCGCCGCCTATCAATACGGCGCAACATTAGAGCGAAACGATCAAGGCATTGTCGATGCCGCACTTGCTAAGGGATTATCCAAAGGCGAAGTGACCTACGTTAAACCCGATGTCACCTTAAATGCCAAAGATAAGTGGGAAACACTCACCATTGATGGTATAGACATGGTGTTTATGGATGCCTCAGGCACAGAAGCCGCCTCGGAAATGGCCACCTATATTCCCTCAATGAAAGCATTGTGGACCGCAGAGCTCACCTACCACGGCATGCACAACATTTATACCTTACGCGGGGCAAAAGTTCGAGATGCGATAAAATGGTCTAAGGATATCAACGAATTACTGACCCATTTTGGTAATGATGCACAGGTTATATTCACTGCCCACTCAGCCCCCGTATTTGGCAATACTGATATAAACCAATACTTAAGAATGCAAAGGGATAACTATGGCCTAGTGCATAATCAAACCCTGCGTTTAGCTAATAATGGCGTGGGTATTCAAGATATTGGCGATGCGATTCAAACCACTATCCCTAAGGCTGTGCGCGATACTTGGTACACCAATGGTTACCACGGTACCTACAGCCATAATGCCAAAGCCGTGTACAACATGTACCTTGGCTATTTCGATATGAATCCCGCCAACTTAAACCCACTACCGACAAAAGATGAAGCGACGAAATTTGTGGAGTATATGGGCGGTGCCAAAGCCGTAGTGAAACACGCCAAAGCCGACTATGCCCAAGGCGAGTACCGTTTTGTGGCCACCGCACTCAATAAGGTCGTGATGGCAGAACCTAATAATAAAGAGGCAAGACAATTACTTGCCGATACCTATGAGCAACTGGGTTATCAAGCCGAAGGGGCTGGCTGGCGCAACATTTACCTCACTGGCGCCCAAGAGTTACGCGTAGGCATTCAACCCGGCGCGCCTAAATCGGCCTCAGCAGATATTTTAGGAGAAATGGACATATCGACCCTGTTTGACTTCCTCGCCGTAAAAGTCGATAGCCTCAAAGCTGCTGAACTTGGGCTAACCAGGCTTAATGTGATTAACCCCGACACCCAAGAAACGCTCTATGTTGAACTAAGTAACGGTAATTTAAGCAATATTAAGGTTGATAAACCGATGGAGGCCGATGCCAATCTTTATATTGATAAACGCTATATTACGGGGATTTTACTCGGAAAAGTCACACTTAAAGAATTACTGGCTAAGGGTACTGCCAAGTTAGAGGGTGATAAAGATGCCTTCGGTAAGATAGCGTCGACCTTAGTAAAGTTCGATGAAAGCTTTGAAATCGTCCCACTACCAAGCACGAAATAACCAAATCAACGCCCTGAACCTTCAGGGCTTTTTTATGGAAAAATCACACTAGCACTAACCATTCTGACACTTGGCGAGTCGTGTTCTGTAAGCAAGAGTGAAGTACGGATAGCCATTTGCACGACATGTTCTCTCGTGCAATCTTTAAAGGCCAGATTAAAGTAAGAGAATTAATTCGCTGACTCTGGCGTTGGGACTGAAGTTTTGCACTCAAGCAATAACTGCTGAAAATGCGCGCCTAAGTCTTGCTTGGCAAATTGCTCGCTCGCGGTCACCATTTGCTTAAGGCTTTGTAAGGCTTGATCTAAACCTTGTTGCTCGATAAGACTTTTAGCATAGGCCGCCGCATCGGCGCCCTTTTGTAGCAAGCTCGCGACCTGATCAAAACTGATGTCTTGCTCCATTACTTTCTGTAAGTCACCCAGCAGTTCTGCCACCTTAGCCGACTCCACCAGCGAGCCTTCAACATTGACTAACTTACCCAGCGGATCTTGGCTGAGTTTTTCAGCCACACAGGCCGAAACTGTGCCTGCTGCCGCGCTTTGAGCCACAACATCTAAGCCATTGGCACGAATTTGCTCAACCACTTGCTGCAACTGTGGATCTTGGGCTAACCAAGCCTGCTCCAATTGCTGCTTTTCATCGCCACCAAAATAACCACAACCAGATAGCAACACCATCATAGTGGCAGGTATTAGGCACTTAATCCGTTTCATTGTTAAACCTCATTTATTTCATTCAAATTCAAAATATTATGGGCGTGACTATACCCAGCAATGTTTAACCGAAGATGAATAAGACCAGTTAACCATAATTGGCAAGTAAGGCTTCTATGCTGCTCAGTTGCGCCGTTAGCATTATGGAAATCTCGGTGTTACCAGCATGCCCTAAGCTCACGGCAAAACGGTACTCCTCGGTCAAACGCCCAAAATAGGTTTGCCAATACAATGAACTTGCATCAATGGTTTGCAGCGGGATATTAGGATAGACACTCAGCAAAGGCGCCACACCATAGAACGACATCAACGCTGCATCTTGGCATCTAAGCTCAACCGATCCGGCCACCAATTGCTCAAACGGCTTAAGCTCAAAGGCAAAAGATTTAAGCGACTGCGCTAAACCTAGGCCAGTCGCCTTAATATAGGATTCCTTTAACGCCCATAAATCGAAAAAGCGCTGCCGCTGACTCGCTTCATCGGCGAGAGCGAGCAAGGCTGACGTTTCTTGGGGAGAAAAATAATGATTTAGGATTGGATAGATATCCGTCTTCGGCCGCGCTCTTTCAATATCTACCCCAAATAGACCAGACTCAACACCATGAAACTGAGTCACACCAATCAATAACCAATCGTCGCTATGGCTTAGGTTAAACTCAAGCCCCGTTTGCTGTTGCAATTTTGCCGTTAAACTCGGCTTACCCTTAGCGCCATATTCAAAACACCACTCGTGTGGCGATAAATCCGCATAGCGAGATAACACGGCCCGCAACGCTGCCCTGACCTGTAATCCCTTCATTTGCGCCTTGGGATCGCGATAACGCGCGACCTTGGCGAGTTCATCATCACTTAACCAAGACTGAGCGAGTGATATTTGCGGCAATGAAATATCGCTCAGTGGAATAAAAAATAGATCCACATTCACGCCGTTTTTGCTAGATGTTCTGGAGTCGGTCATTTGAGAGCCTTGCAGGACAAAGCCTTGCGGCTGATGATTACCATTGTCTGGCTTTTGGGAGAGCACTTAGCAACATTCTTATCTGGGTATTGTCTTGGTTCATCGTTCTCTGATTTCATTATGCATCTTAAATAGTTTCAACTAAGCCCTATTTCAATTCTTAGCCACGCTCTAATAAGAGCAATTCTTAGCAACTCTCTAATTAGAGCAATTCTTAGAACGACTCTGAACGCCATCCTAAGCGCAAATTTTTGCTGCAATTGCGCCAAGATTTTGCGCCCAAATTAACAGGTTTAGCCGCACAGTCTCATTCATGACGAAAGGGACGTAAGCCAATATTGGGCTATTTTACCCCGCTAACCCAAAAAAGCGGCCTTTATCGATCCTAAAAATTTAACTCTTCCACTATCAAAGTATTAAAAAGCCCAAGCGGTCAGCGAAAACCCAACATAACGCACAGAAAATACCATTACTCAACGAAAGCCAATAAATTCCAGTCCCAGATGATTGTATCGACCCGAAACCTCAGGTAATCTGCATCCCCATTAAGTGACACAGATGATAAGCACAGGTTTTACGATGAGTGTCACTATGTTCTTCAAGAGTGCCACAGCTGACTCAGCCAAAATGGCTTCTCAGTCCCAATAGATTATGTCGGATGATAATTATTATTAATGGCAGCTCGCGACTCTCAATCTAAAGCGCCGTCTTACGCCCCCAAGAGCACGACTCAAGCGGCGAAAAAAGACAGCGCACCTCGGCATCGCAACGCCACCACCACGCCTGAAATGCGACTCTTTATCCAGCAATCGGATCTGAGCGTCAGCCAGCTGGCAAAAATTTTAAATATTACTGAGGCAACAGTCCGCAAATGGCGGAAACGTGAGTCCATTAGTAACAGTTCGAACACGCCCCATCACCTCAATACCACGCTCACGCCGATGGAAGAATATGTGGTGGTGGGATTACGCTATCAACTCAAACTCACCTTAGATAGATTGCTCAACGTCACCCAAACCTTTATTAATCCCAATGTGTCGCGCTCCGGTCTTGCCCGTTGCTTAAAGCGCTATGGCATATCGCGCCTCGATGAATTTGAAGCACCGCAAGTCCCCGAACGCTATTTTAATCAATTGCCTGTGACGCAAGGCAGCGATATCCAAACCTATACGGTCAATCCAGAAACCTTGGCTAAAGCCCTCGCATTGCCGAGTACCGACGGCAATACTGTGGTGCAAGTGGTGTCACTCACCATACCGCCGCAACTCACAGAGCAAGCACCAAGCTCAGTACTATTAGGCGTAGACACAGCAAGTGATTGGATTTACCTCGATATTTATCAAGACAGCAATACCCAAGCGACCAATAGATATATCGCCTATGTCCTCAGACATGGGCCGTTTCATTTACGAAAGTTGCTCGTTCGCAACTATCACACCTTCTTAGCCCGTTTTCCCGGTGCCCATGGCACGCCAAAGACAAACGCGGCTAAATCCCAAAACAAGGTCACCGAATCTAGGTCGACCCGTGGAGACTCTTTATGAGCCATACCCCTTCTGTACCTCATTCAACCACTGACTCAAAAGCTGAGTCAAAAAAAGATAAACGACTCAACAAACGCTTAAAAGATATGCCCGTTGCCATCGTCGGCATGGCCAGCATCTTCGCCAACTCACGCTATTTAAATAAATTTTGGGATTTGATCAGCGAAAAAATCGATGCCATTACTGACATCCCAGACACCCATTGGCGCGCCGAAGATTACTACGATGCCGACAAAAGCAAAGCCGATAAAAGCTACTGTAAACGCGGTGGTTTTTTACCAGAAGTCGACTTCAATCCAATGGAATTCGGTCTGCCGCCCAATATTCTTGAGCTGACAGATACCTCGCAACTGCTGTCGCTGATTGTCGCCAAAGAAGTGCTCGCCGATGCTAATCTGCCCGCCGATTACGACCGTGACCGTATCGGCATCACCCTAGGCGTGGGCGGTGGTCAAAAAATCAGTCAGAGCTTGAACTCGCGCCTGCAATATCCAGTGCTAAAAAAAGTATTTAAAAGCAGCGGCCTGAGCGATGAAGACAGCGAAATGCTGATCAAAAAGTTCCAAGACCAATATATCCACTGGGAAGAAAACTCTTTCCCTGGGTCCTTAGGCAACGTGATTGCAGGCCGTATCGCCAACCGGTTTGATTTTGGCGGCATGAACTGTGTGGTCGATGCTGCCTGTGCGGGCTCGCTTGCCGCTATGCGTATGGCGCTAACTGAACTGACCGAAGGTCGCAGCGACATGATGATCACTGGCGGTGTCTGTACCGATAACTCGCCGTCCATGTACATGAGCTTCTCAAAAACGCCAGCCTTCACCACTAACGAAACCATTCAACCCTTTGATATCGATTCAAAAGGCATGATGATCGGCGAAGGGATCGGCATGGTCGCGCTTAAACGCCTTGAAGATGCCGAGCGCGATGGCGACCGAATTTATGCCGTCATCAAAGGCGTTGGCGCCTCATCTGACGGTAAGTTTAAGAGTATTTATGCGCCGCGCCCTGAGGGCCAAGCTAAAGCTCTCGAACGCGCTTACGACGATGCAGGTTTTGCCCCGCACAGCATTGGCTTAGTTGAAGCCCATGGCACGGGTACTGCCGCAGGTGATGTGGCTGAATTTAATGGCTTAAAATCAGTATTTGCCCAAGGCAACGACACAAATCAACATATCGCGTTAGGTTCAGTGAAATCCCAAGTGGGCCACACTAAATCCACAGCAGGCACTGCTGGGGTGATCAAAGCCGCGCTAGCGCTGCACCACAAGGTATTGCCTGCGACCATTAACGTCAGCCAGCCCAATCCAAAACTGAATATCGAAAGCTCACCATTCTATTTAAATACCGAAACTCGCCCATGGTTCCAGCGCGCCGATGCAACGCCGCGCCGTGCAGGTGTAAGCTCCTTTGGTTTTGGCGGCACCAACTTCCATCTCGTATTAGAAGAATACAAACCTGAGCACAGCCGCGATGAGCAATATCGTCAGCGCAGTGTGCCGCAGACACTATTATTTGCCGCAGCCAATAAAGCCGCGCTGCTTAGCGAGTTAAAAGCTGCGCTGAGCCAAAGCGTGAACACAAGCGCAAACGCGAATAAGAGCAGCGCTGCGAGCCTGAACGCTATCGCTCAGCAATATCCGCTGCGCCCGCTGGCAGACACAGATGCCCGTTTAGGTTTTGTTGCTAAGGATATCGCACAGCTGCAAGCTCAGTTAAATCAAGCCATCTCTCATCTAGAAAGCAGTGGGCATTTAGAAAGCGGGCACCTAGAAACCAGTGCAATTGAAGTGTGGCAATTACCTTCTGGCATCAGCTACCGCGCAAAAGCTTTAGTCACTGAAACCAATAGCAAGAATGACTCCAATAAAGTGGCTGCCCTGTTTGCCGGTCAAGGTTCACAGTACCTGAACATGGGCCGCGAACTCGCCTGCCATTTCCCTGAAATGCGCCAACAAGTGATGGCCAGCGATAAAGTATTTGCTCACCACGGCCAAACACCGTTATCCAACATCCTTTACCCTATTCCGGCATTCGATGCCGATGCGGTGAAAGCCCAAGAAGCGGCGCTGACCAATACCCTGTTCGCCCAAAGCGCCATAGGCGCGGTTTCAATGGCGCAATATTCGCTATTAACGCAAGCGGGTTTTGCCCCCGATATGGTGGCGGGTCATAGCTTTGGTGAATTGTCAGCCCTTTGCGCGGCAGGCGTGATTTCCAATGAGGATTACGTCGAACTGGCCTTCGCCCGCGGACATGCCATGGCGCAAGTGCCGAGCGATACTGGGACTCAAGTTGATTTAGGAACCATGTTCGCGATTATTCTTAAGCAAAAGAATGATATCGATGCGATCAATAGCTGTTTAGCCCAGTTTGATGGCGTTAAAATTGCCAACTACAACGCGCCGACGCAATTAGTCATCGCAGGTGGCACAGAGCAAACTCAGCTGGCCGCGAAAGCCATTAGTGAACTGGGCTTTAAAGCGATTGCCCTGCCTGTCTCAGGCGCGTTCCATACTCCATTGGTTGGACACGCACAAAAACCCTTTGCCAAAGCCATTGATAAAGCAAAATTTAGCGCACCTTCAATCGCACTTTATGCCAACGGCACGGGTCAATTGCACCCAAGCGATGGCAAAGCGATTAAAGCAGAATTTAAGCAACACATGCTGCAATCGGTTCGCTTTAGCGAACAACTGCAGGCCATGTATGACGCTGGCGCCCGTGTGTTTGTTGAGTTTGGCCCTAAGAACATACTGCAAAAGTTAGTTGAAAATACCTTAGGTGAACACTTAAATGAGCTTTGCCTTGTCAGCATGAACCCGAATCCTAAGGGCGACAGTGACAGTCAATTACGCTTAGCCGCAGTACAACTCGCGGTAGCCGGTGTGGCGTTAACTGAGGTTGACCCCTATCAAGCCGTCACCTCACAAGAGATTGCCGAGCGTGAAGCGCCATCGGCGATGAACATCAAACTCACCGCCACTAACCATATTAGTGCTGCGACCAAAGCTAAGATGGCCAAATCCCTCGCCACAGGCAGCGTGACTAGCCAAGTGCAATATGTGGATCGCATCGTTGAAACGGTTGTCGAAAAAATCGTTGAGAAAGAAGTCATCGTCGAAAAAGTGGTTGAAAAAATAATAGAAGTGGAAGCGAATCAAGTGGCAACTGTTGAAATGAAACAAAAATCCCCAAGCGTGACGCAAGGCTTAAGCAATCACCAGCAACAAGCGACGGCGCAATTGAACCCAAGCGTCAGCGGCGATGCATTAACGGCATTTTTCAGCGCACAATCTCAAGCGGCGCAGTTGCATCAACAGTTTTTAGCTATCCCGCAGCAATATGGCGATACCTTCACGACACTGATGACAGAACAAGCCAAGATGGCAAGCCTTGGCATTGCAATCCCAGAAAGCCTGCAACGCTCGATGGAAATGTTCCACCAGCATCAAGCGCAAACCCTGCAAAGCCACGCCGAATTTATGCAACTGCAAAGCAGTAGCAGCCAAGCGGCCTTGGCCATGTTAAACAATGCACCGATTAACTTTACTCCAGCAGTTGCAAGTCAGCCACGAGCAACTGCGCCGGCTCCAGCACCTTTTGCTGCATCGACAGTTGCGCACAATGCCGCACCAGTAGCGGCTCAGGCTGTTGCGACGAGACCAGCAATTAACACACCTGTTGCGCCTGTTGTGCAAACCGCTCCCGTTGCTTATGCACCAGCTGTGACTGTACAAGTTGCGCCTGCCGCTCCTGCATTAGTCATGCCTGCTGTAGTGATGCCAGAAGTGACACCTGCGGCACCAGCAACGAGCGGCTTAAGTGCTGCACTTGTTCAACAAACCATGATGGCTGTGGTTGCAGATAAAACAGGCTACCCCACTGAAATGCTGGAACTTGGCATGGATATGGAAGCCGATTTAGGTATCGATTCGATTAAGCGCGTTGAAATTTTAGGCACAGTACAAGACGAACTGCCGGGCTTACCTGAACTCAGCCCAGAAGATCTAGCAGAGTGTCGTACCTTAGGTGAAATCGTTGACTACATGCAAAGTAAGCTTACACAAAATGACAAGCTTCCAGCAGTGGGTTCAATTATCGTAGCGCCTATTACTGCTGCAAATGTGGCAACTCAAGTGGCAACAGCCGCACCTGCCGTTAACGGTTTAAGCGCTGCGTTAGTACAACAAACCATGATGGCTGTGGTGGCTGACAAGACAGGCTATCCGACTGAAATGCTGGAACTTGGCATGGATATGGAAGCCGATTTAGGTATCGATTCTATTAAGCGCGTTGAAATCTTAGGCACAGTACAAGACGAACTGCCGGGTTTACCAGAGCTCAGCCCAGAAGATTTGGCTGAGTGCCGTACCTTGGGTGAAATCGTTGACTATATGAACTCTAAGCTTCCAGCAGTGGGTTCAATTATCGTAGCGCCTATTACTGCTGCAAATGTGGCAACTCAAGTGGCAACAGCCGCACCTGCCGTTAACGGTTTAAGCGCTGCGTTAGTACAACAAACCATGATGGCTGTGGTGGCTGACAAGACAGGCTATCCGACTGAAATGCTGGAGCTCAGCATGGATATGGAAGCCGATCTAGGTATCGATTCAATTAAGCGCGTTGAAATCTTAGGCACAGTGCAAGACGAGCTGCCGAGTTTACCTGAGCTCAGCCCAGAAGATTTGGCTGAGTGCCGTACCTTGGGTGAAATCGTTAACTACATGAACAGCAAATTGCCAGTAGTTAGCGTGGTAGCAGTTGCACCAGCGGCAAACGTTGAAGCAACGCCTGCACAAGTTCCAGCGAATAACGGTTTAAGCGCTGCCTTAGTGCAACAAACCATGATGGCTGTGGTGGCTGACAAGACTGGCTATCCGACTGAAATGCTGGAGCTCAGCATGGATATGGAAGCCGATCTAGGTATCGATTCTATCAAGCGCGTTGAAATCTTAGGCACAGTGCAAGATGAGCTACCGGGCTTACCTGAGCTGAATCCTGAAGATCTGGCCGAGTGTCGCACCTTAGGCGAAATCGTTGACTACATGAACAGCAAACTACCTGCGGTTGGCTCGATTTCAACTACAACAACAGCGCAAGTCACTGTTACCGCTACAATAAATAACGGCTTAAGTGCTGCACTTGTCCAACAAACCATGATGTCAGTAGTGGCCGACAAGACGGGCTATCCCACTGAAATGCTGGAACTCAGCATGGATATGGAAGCCGATTTAGGTATCGACTCCATCAAGCGCGTTGAAATTTTAGGCACAGTGCAAGACGAGCTACCGGGTTTACCTGAACTCAATCCTGAAGATCTGGCCGAGTGTCGCACCTTAGGTGAAATAGTTAGCTATATGCAAGGTAAGCTAGGCCAAAACGCGGTAAGCCAGAATGCCGCGCCAGTTAGCACTGTCGTTCAGCCTGAACCTACTATCGATTTACCGCCACACAGTGAGGTAGTGCTAAAAAAGTTGCCAGCGGCGGCTGAGCTAACGCAACTATCGTCAAAGCAATCGTCAAAGCAATCAGCGCAACAAGCTGTGACACGAACTTTCGCTAAAGATGCCTGCATTATCATTAGCGATGATGGCCACAATGCTGGCGTACTTGCCGAAAAATTGCATGCTCAAGGTCTAACGGTTGCGGTTGTGCGCTCGCCTGAAAGCCTTGTGGCCAGTGCATCACCGCTCAATAGCCACATTGCCAGCTTCACATTGGCGGCGATTGACGATGCCAACATTGGTGCAGTAATTAATGAGATCAAAAGCTTAGGTACGGTTGTAGGCTTTATTCATCTGCAACCACAACATAAAACCTCAGCAGATACTAAAGGTTTAGTGCTGTCGAATGCCGCCAAGGCATCTGTCGAGCAAGCATTCTTGTTCGCCAAGCACTTACAACCGTTTTTAACAACAGCAGCAACCGCCAATACTGGTAGTAGTTTTATCAGCGTCAGTCGTATCGACGGGGGTTTTGGTTATCTTAACCACAGCCAAATTGCCCGCAGCGAGTTAAACCAAGCAGCATTGGCAGGTCTAACGAAAACCTTGAGCCACGAGTGGCCAAGCGTGCATTGCCGAGCCTTAGATATCGCGCCAGCACTTGATGCCAAGCAACTGGCCAATGCAGTGATCGCTGAGCTATTTGCAACAGATAAGCTATTAGAAGTCGGTGTTAGCCAAGGCGCAGCCCAAGCACTTGAGCGTGTGACCTTAGTTGCAGGCAAGGCTGATACCCGCCACGGCGCTGCAAACTTGACGAGTGCAGATAAAATACTGGTGACCGGCGGCGCAAAAGGCGTGACCTTTGAATGTGCGCTAAGTTTAGCTAAACGCAGCAAGGCGCACTTTATCCTTGCTGGCAGAAGCAGCCAACAAGCCATTCCCGCTTGGGCACAGGGTAAGAATAACAGTGAACTTAAAGCCGCAGCTATTTCCCACATTCAAAGCTTGGGCGAGAAACCCACGCCAAAACAAGTGGATGCCTTAGTATGGCCAGTTCAAAGCAGCCTAGAAATTGCAGCCGCACTGCAAGCCTTTACCGCTGTGGGCGCGAGCGCCGAGTACTTAAGTCTCGATGTTAACAATCCCGATGCGATCGCCAGCACGATAGTGCCGATCACCGAGTTGTCGCCTATTACTGGCATCATCCATGGTGCGGGCGTACTCGCCGATAAACATATCCAAGACAAAACCTTAGATGAGTTAGCACGGGTGTATGGCACTAAGGTCACAGGCATTAGCAATCTGCTTGCCGCACTGGATTTAGATAAAGTAAAACTGATCGCCCTGTTCTCTTCGGCGGCGGGTTTTTACGGCAATACCGGCCAAAGCGATTACGCTATGTCCAACGACATACTCAACAAAGCCGCACTGCAACTGGCGCAGCAACTGCCAAATGCCAAAGTGATGAGCTTCGATTGGGGTCCGTGGGACGGCGGCATGGTGAATCCTGCGCTGAAAAAGATGTTTATGGATCGCGGTGTTTATGTGATCCCGCTAAAGGCAGGCGCTGAGTTATTTGCGAGCCAATTACTGAGCAACACAGGCGCACAATTGCTGGTCGGTACTGATATGCAAGGCACAGTTCCAAGTGACGAGCAAGCAACTCAAGGTAGCAATCTAAAAAAGCCTGAAGCGGATCTGACCACTGACGCGTCGGATCCGCATGCTTTGGCATCAACACTTGCTGCAATCGCTTTCACGCGACCGCTAACACTGCAGCGTACACTGGACCCTAAGGCAATAATCTTTATTGAAGATCACTGCATTAACGGTAATCCCGTATTACCGACTGTGTGCGCGATTCAGTGGATGCGTGAAGCCGCCTTTGATGTGCTCAAGCAGCCTGTCAAAGTGCAAAGCTATAAGCTGTTGAAGGGCATTATTTTCGACACTGCCGTGTTACAAAATGGAGTGTTAGAAAGTGCAGCCCCCATCACGCTGGAACTTGAGCTAACGCCCTTGGATAATGCACAAGCATTCAATGCCTTAATCAGCTTTGAAGGTCGTCCGCAATATCAAGCTATCCTAGTCGTTGATGATGCCGTTGATGACGCAGCTAGCAAACACTTAGCCACTAACAGCAAAGCAACTGCTTTTGACGCGCACAGTTTGGCAGGACTTTCTGTCATCACAACCGCGAGCAGCCTTTACAGCGACGGCACGCTTTTCCACGGTCCAAGACTGCAAGGTATTGAGTCTGTGTTGAAGTTTGACGATGCAAGCTTAATCGCCAAGGTGAGCCTACCCCATGTTACGTTAGCAGACTGCGGGAGTTTTGTGCCCAATCTGGCCCCTAAAGGCTCACAAGCCTTTGCGGAAGATTTGTTGCTGCAGGCGATGCTGGTGTGGGCGAGACTCAAATATGGCGCGGCGAGTTTGCCATCAAGCATTGGGGAGTTTATTTCCCATGCGCCGTTTGCCTTTGGCGATAAAGGGTATCTAGTGCTCGAGGTGGTAAAACACTCAGGCCGTGCCCTTGAAGCCAATATCACGCTGTATCATCAAGATGGCCGCTTAAGCTGCGAGATGAACAACGCCAAAGTCACCATCAGCAAAAACCTTAACGGTGCATTCTTAGCTAATAAAGTTGCTGCTAATCAAACCGCTGCGAATAAAGCCATTGAAAGCGTGGAGGCAAAAGTCGAGTGAATTTAGCCCACACTTTAGCAACGACCCATAGCGGCCCAGCTGACACGGCTATGACTGAAAAGCTTGCCAAGCCATTGCGTATTGCAGTGTTGCTTGGCGATGCGGTCAATCTTTCCCCTCACTCAGCCCAAGTATTAGGGACGTTTGAGGAACGTGAAAGAGTTCAGATTTGCGCTGCCGATGCCAACCAATCAACAGTACATGTGCCGACAGCTCATGAACCAAGAGGGCATGAACCGTCAGTGCATGAGCAAAGCTCGCTCACTGCCTTGTTAGGCCAAGCAACAACAGCCATTGAGCAAGGCAAGCTCGTTGAACTTAAATTCAATGATGGGGAACAGGCACAGCCTTTTACTCAATCGCTGTATTTGCTCGATGGTTTACGCGCCGCCAAACTGCGCCTTCACGCCCACGCGTTCATTGCAGGCTTTGCCGCAGGCAATGAGGCAACAAGTGGCGAGAATGCGACTGTTGCTAATACGGAAGCAGTTGCTAACACGGCGGCTGTTGCTAATGCGGCATTAGCGGCGGCAAAGCGCAATCCAGCACAAACCGTTCAGCATCAGCTTATCGCCAACACGCTCAACGAAGCATTTGTTGCGCTGCGCCAAGGTGTAACCGCCCTCGCCGCACGAACACAAGCGCCGCTTTATGGCAAAGAAGGGGAAAATCAGCAAACGGGCTATTGGTTTAGCGACCAACATCAAGCGCGGGTGTTGTGCCTAAATCTTGTAGCAAAAACGTCAAGTCAAACGGATGAATCTCGACATCTAAACCAAAGTATTGTGCTGACCCAAGGCTCACAAGTTATCGTGCCCAAAGCCCTTGTTGATAAAAACCGGCTGTTTGTGCCGATAAGTGATGACAGTATTTATGAGCTAAAAGCAAAGCTGTTTCAGCTGCTTAGTTCACTAGAGATTGGCGCACTAAACACGTCATTTGCATCACATCAACTCGCATTCTGGTTTGAACGCTATGATGCCAACGCACCACTAGCATTAGTCTTAATGGCAGCATCGATTGATGATCTCAAACTTGAAGCTAAGGCCATGCTTACGGCGCTTGAAAATGATGCGGTGCGTCATCATGGTCAACACTTTAAGACACCAGCGGGCAGCTGCTTTACCGCTAAGCCGCTAGGGGATGCGGGGCTCACCTTCGTGTATCCCGGCGTTGGCACGGTTTACGCCAATATGTTCAATAACTTGCATGAATATTTCCCCACGCTGTATCACCAGCTAGAACGTGAAGGCGATTTAAGCGCCATGCTGCAATCACCGCAGATTTATGCGGCAGATGTTAAAACCGCAGCTGGCATGAGCTTAAGTCAGCAAGCGATTAGTGGCGTGGGCGCCAGTTACCTATTCACTAAGCTGTTGACCCAAGTCTTTAATATTAAACCAAAAATGGCGCTGGGTTACTCAATGGGCGAAGCAGCCATGTGGGCCAGCCTAGATGTGTGGCAAACACCCCATGCTATGATCAACGCCACCGAAAATAGTGATATTTTCAACCATGCCATTTCTGGCGAGCTAACCGCAGTCCGCCGAGCGTGGCAGCTTGCGGATAATGAAGCCATAGTGTGGAACAGCTTTGTGGTGCGCGCTGATAGCCATGAAATCAAGGCATTATTGCCAGAGTTTCCTCGTGCTTATTTAGCCATCACTCAAGGTGATACTTGCGTCATTGCAGGCTGCGAAACAAGCTGCAAAGCCCTGCTTGCCACGTTAGGCAAACGCGGGATTGCCGCCAATCGCGTCACGGCCATGCATACCGCACCTGCCCTGTTAGTCCATGGGCAAGTACAAGATTTCTATACTCAAGCAGTGAAACCTGAGGCGCTGGAAGCGGCGGCGCAAGATTCCCCTATTCGCTTTATTAGCGCAGCGCAAACTGCGCCAGTAACCGTTGATAGTCACAGCATTGGCCGCGCGATTGCCGATACCTTTTGTTCGCCACTCGACTTTAGTGCACTCATTCAAAATGCCACTGAGCAAGGCGCAAGGCTATTTGTCGAAGTGGGCGCCGATAGGCAAACCAGCACACTCATAGATAAAATCAGCCATGCCCATGCAGGCCAAAGCACGGTAAACGAGGCAACAGCCGCCATTGCCTGCAATGCCAAAGGTGCCGATGCGATTACCAGCTTACTCAAGTGTTTAGCTCAACTGATAAGCCACAGAGTACCGCTGTCGCTCGCGTCGCTCATGCAGCCATTAAGTGCTAACGCAGCCCCTTTATCATCAGCAGTATCACCAAAAGGAGAACCCCTGTGAGTTCTCAGCATTCCCCTACTATTGATAAAACTACCGTGCCTATGATTTTGTCAAAAAGTGCGTCAAAAAGCGCATCAAAAATTGCGATTGTCGGCCTCGCGACTCAGTATCCTGACGCCGATAATCCTCAAACTTTCTGGCAAAATCTGCTGGATAAAAAAGACTCTCGCACCAAAATCAGCCGCGAGAAGCTCAATGCCAATCCCGCCGATTACCAAGGTGTGCAAGGTCAGTCTGACCGTTTTTACTGTGATAAGGGCGGCTACATCCAACACTTTGAGTTTGATGCCAAGGGTTATCAACTGCCTGAGTCCGCCTTTGACGGGTTAGATGAAAGCTTTTTATGGGCACTCGATTGCAGTCGTAAAGCCCTGCAAGACGCAGGGATTGCCCCAAGCGATGCAGTACTGGCGCGCACTGGTATCGTAATGGGAACCTTGTCGTTCCCGACCGCCCGCTCCAACGAACTGTTTTTGCCTCTGTATCATCAAACCGTTGAAAAGGCGCTGCAAAACAAACTTAACCAAAGCGCTTTTCAACTGGCTGATTTTAACCAAGCTCACGCTGGAGAAGCGTTAAACGTCGAGCAAGCATTAAACGTCGCCAATGGCGCCGTTGCTCACACAGCTTCAAAGCTAGTCAGCGATGCACTCGGTTTAGGTGGTACTCAGTTAAGCCTGGACGCCGCCTGCGCTAGCTCGGTTTACGCACTTAAACTCGCCTGCGATTACCTGACCACAGGCAAGGCCGATATGATGCTTGCGGGCGCAGTATCGGGCGCAGATCCCTTCTTTATCAACATGGGATTCTCGATTTTCCACGCCTACCCTGATCATGGAATCTCGGCACCCTTTGATAGCAACAGCAAGGGCTTATTCGCCGGAGAAGGCGCAGGGGTGTTAGTCTTAAAACGCTTAGAAGATGCCGAGCGCGATGGCGATAACATCTACGCAGTCGTCAGCGGCATTGGTTTATCGAACGACGGTAAAGGCCAGTTTGTATTAAGCCCCAACAGCAAGGGCCAAGTTCAAGCCTTCGAGCGCGCCTATAGCGCGGCAAATACACTTCCTGCCAATATCGAAGTGATTGAATGCCATGCCACGGGCACGCCGCTTGGGGATAAGGTCGAACTCGCCTCGATGGAGCGCTTCTTCGAGGACAAACTCGCTGGCTCTGCAGTGCCGCTGATCGGTTCAGCAAAATCCAACTTAGGCCATTTACTCACCGCCGCAGGCATGCCGGGGATCATGAAGATGATTTTTGCCATGCGCTCGGGCCGACTGCCGCCAAGTATTAACTTATCAGCGCCGATATCTTCGCCTAAGGGCTTGTTTAGCGCAAAAAATCTGCCAACTGAATTGCATGCTTGGCCAGATAAAGCCGGCAATGACCGCCGCCACGCCGGTGTTTCCGTGTTTGGTTTTGGCGGCTGTAACGCGCATTTGTTGCTGGAATCCTATGCTGCTAATACAAACAAAAAGAGTGAACAAGCCGCAGTAAGTTACCAGCATACGCCATTAAATATCATTGGTTTAGCATCGCACTTTGGGCCTTTATCCTCCATTAATGCACTGGATAACACGATAAGCGCAAAGCAGCATGCCTTTATCCCGCTGCCCGCTAAACGCTGGAAAGGCTTAGACAAACACCCTGATATTCTGGCCAACTTTGGTTTAAGCGGAACTGGCCTCGCAGCCGCACCACAGGGCGCGTATATCGACCAGTTCGATTTTGACTTTCTGCGTTTTAAAGTGCCGCCCAATGAAGATGACCGCCTGATCTCCCAGCAACTGCTGCTAATCAAAGTGGCTGATGAAGCGATTCGTGATGCCAACTTAAAGCCCGGTGGCAAGGTTGCTGTATTAGTAGCGATGGAAACTGAACTGGAATTACACCAGTTCCGTGGCCGCGTAAATCTACACACTCAACTGGCCGACAGCCTTAAAAAACAAGGGATAACACTCACACAAGCTGAGTATCTCGCCCTTGAAAAGATCGCCATGGACAGTGTGCTCGATGCCGCCAAACTGAACCAATACACCAGTTTTATTGGCAACATCATGGCGTCACGTATCGCATCCCTTTGGGACTTTAACGGCCCAGCTTTTACCATTTCGGCGGCGGAGCAATCGGTCGCCCGCTGTATCGATGTGGCCGAAAACCTGTTGTCCCAAGAGTCCTTAGATGCCGTAGTGATCGCCGCCGTCGATTTAAGTGGCAGTTTAGAGCAAGTGATCCTTAAAAACGCCGTATCGCCAGTGGCATTTACTGCCACTGACGCAGGCTGGAAAGTCGGTGAAGGTGCTGGCGCGTTAGTGCTCACAACAGCGCAATCAAGTGCAGCCCAGCCAAGTAATGCCGCTGACAATGCTAATGCCAATAGCAGCTATGGCGACAGTTATGGTCACATCAGCGGCCAAGTATTTGGCGCGATTTGTGACATACAAGGTAATAGCAACACTGTGCGTATTTGCGATGACTTGCTAACCCAAGCCAAGGTGAATAGCAGCCAGATTAGCTTGATTGAAACCAGTATTGCGGTTGAGCAACTTGCCGATTCAGAGCAGGTACTCAATACCCTGCTGCCGAGTGTGAGTGAGCGCAGCCAAGCCGCTGATACCCTAGGCCACAACTTTGCCGCTGCGGGAATGGCGAGTATTTTGAGCGCGCTGCTTCAGCTTAAAAATCAGGTGCAGCTTAAAAATCAAGCGCAACTTAACAAGCATTCTTCTCAAGCTCAGCAGCACGCGCTCGTTGCCACGTTTAGCCAAGGTAAATGCTCGCAGTTACTGCTCAGCCAAAGTGCCACGCAAGCATACAATTTGCAGCAAAGGCTTGAACAAGATTTAACGCTTTCTGAGCAAAAACACTTAATAAAACAAGTAACGCTCGGTGGCCGCGATATCTATCAGCATATCCTAGATACGCCGCTCGCAGGCCTTGATGCTATACAACAAAAAGCCCAAGCCATGACAGCACTGCCAGCGCGCAGCCAACGCAAACATTTGGCCCAAATAGCGAGCAAAGACACGAGTCGCTTTGCAACAAGCAGCCCAACCACGGCTCAACAAAAAGAGACATTAAGCAGCATGCCAATGAATGCCCTAAGCACCAATAAAAACGCCACTCAAGCAGAGCTAAAAGACGCGGCATTTTTAAGCAATCAGCAACTCGCCCGTGAAGCCCATTTAGCCTTTTTACAAAGCCGTGCTGAAGGCTTGAAACTAGCCGATGCCTTGATGAAAGCCCAGCTTGCCAGCGAGTTAGCCGTCAATGGCCAAGCTGCGCCAGTACAACAGCAAGCCATTGTTCAGGCATCTGCGACAGCGGTTCTTCCACATCCAGTGCTTTATCCCAATCATGCAAAAGTGCCTGAGTACACGCCGCCAACACCGATAAGCAAGCCTTGCATTTGGGATTATGCGGATTTAGTCGAGTACGCCGAAGGTGATATTGCTAAAGTATTTGGCCCAGATTATGCCATTATCGACAGCTATTCGCGTCGTGTACGCCTGCCAACGACTGACTATTTGCTGGTATCTCGGGTAACGAAATTAAACGCCCAGATGAACCAATATCAGCCTTGCACTATGACCACGGAATACGACATTCCTGTGGACGCGCCGTATTTGGTCGATGGCCAAATCCCTTGGGCCGTGGCGGTCGAATCGGGTCAATGCGACTTGATGCTGATCAGCTACTTAGGTATCGATTTTGAAAACAAGGGCGAGCGCGTTTATCGCCTGCTCGATTGCACCCTGACCTTCCTTGGCGACTTACCGCGCGGTGGTGACACCCTGCGCTACGACATTTCCATCAATCACTTTGCCCGCAATGGCGATACCTTGTTGTTCTTCTTCTCCTACGAATGTTTCGTGGGTGACAAGCTGATCCTTAAAATGGATGGCGGCTGTGCCGGCTTCTTCACCGATAAAGAACTGGCCGACGGTAAAGGCGTTATTCACACCGAAGCTGAAATCAAAGCGCGCAACCTCGCCTTGAATAATCCGAATAAACAGCGCTTTAATCCGCTGCTTGATTGCGCGCAAAGCCAATTTGATTACAGCCAAATCCATAAATTGCTCGGCGCCGATATCGGTGGCTGTTTTAGCGGCGCCCATGCGGCGCATCAAGCCCAACACGGTTTGCAGCCCTCTTTGTGTTTTGCCTCTGAAAAATTCCTGATGATTGAACAAGTCAGCAATCTTGAGGTGCATGGCGGCGCATGGGGCTTAGGTTCAGTTCAAGGCCATAAGCAGCTCGAAGCCGATCATTGGTATTTCCCATGTCATTTTAAGGGCGACCAAGTGATGGCGGGATCATTAATGGCCGAAGGTTGTGGTCAATTACTGCAATTCTTTATGCTGCATATTGGTATGCACCTCGGTGTTAAAGATGGTCGTTTCCAACCGCTCGAAAACGCATCACAAAAAGTGCGTTGTCGCGGTCAAGTGTTACCGCAATCAGGCCTGCTCACCTATCGCATGGAAATCACCGAAATCGGCATGAGCCCGCGCCCCTATGCGAAGGCGAATATCGATATTCTGCTCAATGGTAAAGTAGTGGTGGATTTCCAAAACCTTGGGGTGATGATCAAAGAAGAAGCCGAATGCACTCGTTATATTACGGATAACGATACGAATACTTCACTGATTACAACCACAGCAGCCGCGCCGCTGATGGCGCAGCTGCCCGATTTAACTGCGCCAACCAACAAAGGCGTAGTACCGCTTAAGCATGTAGCTGCGCCCGTCGCGCCAGCGGATTCAAAGTATGCCAACCGCGTGCCCGATACCCTGCCGTTCACGCCGTATCACATGTTCGAATTTGCCACGGGCGATATCGAAAACTGCTTCGGCCCCGATTTCAGCATCTATCGCGGCCTAATTCCACCGCGTACGCCCTGCGGTGATTTGCAGCTCACGACTCGTGTCATTGCGATTGACGGCAAACGCGGCGAGCTGAAAAAGCCATCATCGTGTATCGCTGAATACGAAGTGCCCGCAAACGCTTGGTATTACGCTAAAAACAGCCATCATGCTGTGATGCCCTATTCTGTGCTGATGGAAATATCACTGCAGCCAAACGGCTTTATCTCAGGCTATATGGGTACCACCTTGGGCTTCCCCGGCCAAGAGCTGTTTTTCCGTAACTTAGACGGTAGCGGTAAGTTGCTGCGCCATGTGGATTTACGCGGCAAAACCATAGTGAACGACTCACGTCTATTATCGACTGTGATTGCAGGTAGCAACATTATCCAGAATTTTAGCTTCGAGCTAAGCTGCGATGGCGAGCCTTTCTACCAAGGTAAAGCGGTGTTTGGTTACTTCAAGGGCGATGCGCTGAAAAACCAACTCGGCATAGACAACGGCAAGATCACTCAGCCTTGGCATGTGCAAAATGGCATAGTAGCCGATAGCCAAATCAATCTGTTAGATAAACAACATCGCAGCTTTAATGCACCACAAGGTCAGCCACATTACCGTTTAGCGGGCGGTCAACTTAACTTTATCGACAAGGCTGAAATCGTGAAAGCCGGTGGTAAAGCGGGCCTTGGCTATTTATACGCCGAGCGCACCATTGACCCGAGTGATTGGTTCTTCCAATTCCATTTCCATCAAGACCCTGTGATGCCAGGCTCATTAGGGGTTGAAGCCATTATTGAGCTGATGCAAACCTATGCGATTGACCAAGACCTTGGTGCGGGTTTTAAGAGTCCAAAATTTGGCCAGATATTGTCGGATATCAAATGGAAGTATCGCGGCCAAATTAACCCATTAAACAAGCAGATGTCGCTGGATGTGCACATTACCAGCGTGACAGACGACAATGGCAAACGCATCATTATGGGCGATGCCAATTTGAGTAAAGATGGCCTGCGGATTTATGAAGTCAAAGATATCGCCATCTGTATTGAAGAAGCTTAATGCGGTAAATTCTATTTATTGAATCACTTAAAAATAATCCTGCCGCTGCGTTGGCTTTTTACACCCGAACTTTTTACTCAAGTAATAGCAACGCAGCAGCATTAAAAACGAGACCCAAGATGACTAGCCATACTCTAGATCAATTCAATAGTAATAACGAAAAACTCAGCCCTTGGCCGTGGCAAGTCAACGATGCAGCGCTGAGCTTTGATATCGACTCATTAGGCAAAAAACTCAAAGATTTAAGCCAAGCCTGTTACTTAGTCAATCACAGTGAAAAAGGCTTAGGCATAGCGCAAACGGCCGAAGTGACCACCAGTGACAGCCAAGCGCCATTGGGCTCACACCCTGTCAGCGCCTTTGCCCCTGCCCTTGGCACCCAAAGTTTAGGCGACAGTAATTTTCGCCGCGTCCACGGTGTCAAATACGCTTACTACGCCGGCGCTATGGCAAACGGTATTGCCTCGGAAGAACTGGTTATCGCCCTTGGCCAAGCGGGCATTTTGTGCTCATTTGGCGCGGCGGGGTTAATTCCATCCCGTGTTGAAGCGGCCATTACCCGCATTCAAGCAGCGCTGCCCAATGGCCCTTACGCTTTTAACTTAATTCACAGCCCAAGCGAGCCCGCATTAGAGCGCGGCAGCGTTGAGCTGTTTTTAAAACATAAAGTGCGCACGGTCGAAGCCTCGGCATTTTTAGGTTTAACGCCGCAAATCGTCTATTACCGCGCCGCAGGTTTGAGCCGCGACGCACATGGCGACATCGTCATTGGCAACAAAGTTATCGCCAAAATCAGCCGCACCGAAGTCGCGACTAAGTTTATGGAGCCGGCGCCTGCCAAAATCCTCCAGCAATTAGTAAGTGATGGCCTTATCAGCCAAGATCAAATGGCGATGGCGCAACTTGTGCCAATGGCGGACGACATAACAGCCGAAGCCGACTCTGGCGGCCATACCGACAATCGTCCATTGGTCACGCTATTGCCGACAATTTTGGCACTAAAAGATGAAATCCAAGCTAAATATCAATATAAAACGCCAATCCGTGTTGGCGCAGGCGGCGGCGTCGGTACACCCGATGCAGCATTAGCCACCTTCAACATGGGCGCGGCATTCATCGTCACAGGTTCTATCAACCAAGCTTGCGTCGAAGCGGGCGCCAGCGAACACACCCGTAAGTTACTCGCCACCACAGAAATGGCCGATGTGACTATGGCGCCTGCCGCCGATATGTTCGAAATGGGCGTGAAATTACAAGTGGTTAAGCGCGGCACTCTGTTCCCGATGCGCGCCAATAAGCTTTATGAAATCTACACCCGTTACGACTCGATTGATGCCATCCCTGCGGACGAGCGTAAAAAGCTCGAAGAGCAAGTGTTCCGCTCATCACTCGATGACATTTGGGCTGGCACAGTCGCCCACTTTAACGAGCGCGATCCCAAGCAAATCGAGCGCGCGCTGGATAACCCAAAACGTAAGATGGCATTGATTTTCCGCTGGTATTTAGGTCTTTCGAGCCGCTGGTCAAACACAGGTGAAGTCGGCCGCGAAATGGATTACCAAATTTGGGCAGGCCCAGCGCTAGGTGCATTTAATGCTTGGGCGAAAGGCAGTTATTTAGATGACTATAAGGCCCGTAATGCGGTGGATTTAGCCAAACATTTAATGGTGGGCGCGGCGTATCAATCCCGGATTAACTTGCTGTTATCCCAAGGCGCGAGCATTCCAGTTAGCCTGCAGCGCTGGAAACCATTAAATCGTTTTTAAACGTATTTAGCTCCTATCATCTTGTATTATAAGATCATAATATCTTCAAGCCGACACAAACTCACAGTGTCGGCTTTTATTTGTCTTTACTTATGGACGACATCAGCTCACAGTCTTTGATTCAACGTATTAGGCTGAAACTCTTACCGAAGCTTAGGTAAAAATTGCCTACCCCTCTTTTAATTCACTCACACCATTTTAAATAAAATGATTTAAATTATATTTAAAATCAATTAACTACTTAAAATTTTTAAAGTTGGCATTAAGATCGCAATCAAGTAAGAGCCATTAGCCGTTACCTTACAAGTGACACAAACGGTCATGAGAAGGATTAATACAAGGGCAGGAGGTTATTATGCTAGGTTGGACATTAGTATTTCTAGTTGTTGCCGTGATTGCCGGGTTGTTAGGATTTGCTGGGATTGCTGGCGCAGCGGCGGGAATAGCGAAAATCATTTTCTTCATATTTATTGTGTTATTAGTGATTTCTCTGCTGATCAATGCCCTTAAGGGTAAATCACCGCGACTATAATTTTTTTAGAAAAGGAGATAGATATGAAACCATTTACCCTGATGACAAGTGCTGCATTCGCATTATTACTCGCCCTAGGTTTAACGGCCTGTAGTGATAACAAAGCCGAAGACGCGGGCGAAAAAATCGATGAAGTAATGACTGATACAGGTAATGCCATCGAAGATGCCTGTGAAGAAGTCAAAGAAGGTGTTAAAGCTAAAGATACTAAGTGCTAAACAAACCTCACTTTAGGGTGGCAATAGACTCGTCTACTGCCACCCTTTTGGTTTAGACTCGCTCATTTCTGCATCTCTCATCTCGACATCTATCCATTCAAGTGCAACGATTTTAACCAAGAACAATGGCATTGGAGGACTTGCATGCTAACGAAGATCCACATCAAATATTTGTACACTGCAGGTGCAGTATTGTTAGCCTATTTTGCAGTAACAGACACTTCTCCCCTGCTCACTTTCATTTGTGCATGGACAAGTCTGTCACTGTTTTTAGTCGGTTCAGCCTATTGGTTTAATCTCGCCAGTATTTTTAGAAAACGCCAAGATGGCACTATTCCTTGGTATATTCGTTGGGGTTTTATTCCCTTTTTATTAGGCAGTCGACTCTATAATCACTGGGCCAGAAAATACGATTCAGTACCGCCCATGCAGAGGATTGATGAACATCTGTATCTCGGCTGTAGACTCTTTTCCGCAGATCTGGAAACGATTAAAGCCAATAAGATCACTGCCATTCTGGATGTCACCGCTGAATTTGATGGCTTAGATTGGTCGCAATTTGAAGATCATATCGAGTATTTAAATATTCCCATCCTCGACCATAGCGTACCGACCAGCGCCCAACTCAATCAAGCCGTTAACTGGCTGCACCGCCAAGTGCGCGCCAATAAACAGGTACTCATTCACTGTGCTATGGGTCGTGGCCGCTCAGTGCTTGTACTCGCCGCTTATTTGGTTTGTAAAGATAAACAACAGCACTTCGCCGAAGTACTGCAACAGATAAAGCAAATCCGCAAAACCGCTGGCTTAAACAAATGGCAATTACGCGCGCTAGATCGCATGCTCAGTCAAGGGAAAATTAACATCCACAAAGTGGCGTGGATTATCGCCAACCCAGTTTCTGGTGGCGGGAAATGGCAAGAATACCGCGAGCAAATCCAAGATGAACTCAAAGCCTATTTTGACCTGACTTTAAAACTCACAACAGCAGACGAAACCGCAAATGTCTTCGCCGAGCAAGCCCGTAATGCAGGCGCTGATATCATTATCGCCTGTGGTGGCGATGGTACTGTGACTGAAGTGGCCTCTCAAATCGTCGATACGGATATCGTCTTAGGCATCATTCCTCTTGGCACAACTAATGCCCTCAGTCATGCCCTCTTTGGTTTAGGCAGTAAGCTTATTCCTATCTCTCAGGCGCTGGATAATATTATTCAAGGGCATTGCCAAGCCATTGATACCGCGCGTTGTAATGAGGCGTTAGTGTTGTTGCTTGTAGGCATAGGGTTTGAGCAACAAATGATTGAATCCGCAAACCGTGAGCGTAAAAATGCTCTCGGCCAGTTTGCCTACCTCGATGGCTTATGGCGCGCAGTGAATGCCGATATCACTTTAACCATCCAGCTCAGCTTAGATGATGCAAAACCCACAACATTGACGACCCATAGCCTAATCGTTGCCAATGCCGCACCGTTTACCAGCGTGTTGGCGCAGGGCGATGGCGAACCAAACATGACCGACGGGTTGCTCGACATTACTTGGTTGGATGCTGGCGATGAACCCAAAGAGCAGTTGCTTAGCCTCGCTGAATTAGCGATTGCAGGATGGATGAAAGAAGGCAATAAAAATGTGCGAGATCAACAAGCGAGTGCAAGTAAAGTCCATCATGCCCATGCTAAAAAGGTCACTATCAGCAGCCAGCCTAAGTGTAAATATGTGATTGATGGTGAAGTATTTGAGCCAGCGGATCTCACTATTGAAGTCCAGCCAGCATCTCTTAAAGTGTTTGTTCCTTATCAGGAAACCACTGGGCAAGATGAGTGATCGTTGTGGAGGACATCCAGCCTAACTTTTTAGGCTGGATGACTGAGCATTTATAGAACGAACAAAAAATATAAAATATTCAACAAAATAAATATAACCAGCAGAACCAGTACCCGCATGAAATTAAATTCACTACCTTTGGGAAGTGATTTTTGAGTGGTGTTACTAAAATCCTGAAATTTACAGTCTATTGCCTGCGCACATTGCTGCAACGCTTGTTGTAATTCCTTTCTATCAGTGCTGTTAGCCAATTTTAGTTGCGCGCCCTTAGGCTGCTGCAATTGTAGATAAGCGAGATAATGCTCAACGATATCTTCTGCTTGGCGATTACGCTCGAACTGGTGCCAATGGGTTGTTTGCAGCAGATAGAGTTGCACGGAGTGAATATCCGAAAAGGCATAGGACCGCCAGCGCCATAAGCCAAGCGATTTGCCATTAATAACGCCTTTGCCAAGCCACAATTGTTGTCGTTCGACATCTAACCAACACTGTTGCTGAACAAACGCAGTCGGTAACACGGGTAACAATAGAAACAGTGTTACCCAGCCGAGAACGAGCTGTAGTATCGGATCGGGTTGTAAATAGGTTGCTCTGGCGCAGAGTAAACCAAGCAGTAATAACCCAGCAGCAAACAGCCATAATAGAGGTCGGTACTGAGTACTCAGAGTTTGAATATAAAATGCATTTTTAGAAGGTTGATTGAATTTCACTGAACTTGTTCCTTGTTCCAAAAATTATCTCACCATTCAATATTGACCTGTGCCAGTAACAATAAGAGGCATTGATAGTTTGCACAATCAACACCTAACTCATTTCTAGACGCTTTCGAGTTAAACCAAAGACTCACATCAACGTAAATAAACAGTTGCGATATAACTCATACTGCAAATATAAGCTGCAACTTTGCAGTTGCAGCTAAGGTGTTATTGACCCGCAGCAGTATCCTCACCGGTCCAGAGTCGCATGATACGGTAAGGCGGTTTGGCGGTTTCGGCTTTTCCATTAAAGGCTTTTGCTTTATGCAATTGATTCACTGAAATATATAACCAGCCTGTTTCACCAAATTGCACACTATCTGGAAAATCCAGTAGTGGAGAACTGACCGCTGTTGTTAGCGTGCCTTTGTTATCTAGCATGGAAATGGCATTGTGGTTCAAATTGGTAAAGTAATGATTACCTTGTTTGGACGTTGCTGCGCCATCTGATACAGGCTTAGCTCCGACTAATTTTACCGTGGCGATAATTTTATCATCGTTGCCTGTTTGTAAAGCCGCAGTCGATAACTGATACCAGTGAGTGCCATTCATTGCACCATAATAGAGTGTACTTCCGTCGGCAGATAAACTGATTGGATTGACCGCGACACTGGCGACTTTGCCATTAAACAATGTTGTTTTGTTATCTATGTTCATTACTGCATCCGTTTCGGCCTGCAGCGAGCTATGACCTGAAAAACGTATTGTATGACCATCGTCGATACGCACCGCTAAGAGGCCAGGGTTGGCGATATCGGCTAAATAAATCCAGCCTTTTTGTGAATCGACAACCAGATCCTGCATAAAGCTGCCTTTAGGCGCGAGAGTTTGTGGTAGGACGATTTGTTTATATAGACTGCCGTCCTTAATGTTAAATCCCCAAATCCTTGTCTGGCCTAATTCTAACCCCATATCTGCGGTCCAGAGGTGTCCAGCCTTGTCCTGAGCAATACCTAATAAGGTATCAAATTGAGCAGTATTGGCTGTCGATGTTTTTTGCAAATCCATTGAAGGCCAAGCTTTATAAGCGTTGGTCTCACGATTAACTTCAATCAATTGCAAACCTGATGGTGTATCAAATGGATGTACTGTGGCAAAAATCCGACCTTGTGCAGTGACGCTGACATTGCCAGGTCGTATTGGCAATTCAGCGACTGTTTCAAGACTTCCTACTGCTGGGGTGGCGTTCACAAAACTACTGGCTGTCAAAGAAAGCCATAATGCTGTTGTTAATAAGTGTTTCATATTCTATCTCCGCTTTTTCTGTTTAAGGGCTGTAGAATAGGAGTTATTATTTACAAAAAAAAGAGTATAAAGTTTAGCTCTGTTTCAATATTAATTTGATAATTAATGTTTATTCAGCAGTCGTTTCACCGGTCTCGACTTGCTGCTCGTACTTGCTGAGCTTGTTGTAGAGGGTTTTAACGCTGATCCCCAGTTGTTCGGCGGTATCCGTTTTATTACCCTGAGTGGTTTCTAGTGCTTGATAAATAGCGATTCTCTCTAAATCATCTAAGCGCATGCCTTGGGGGATAACAACTTGTTCACCACCACATAAACCCACTTCATTCGTCTGAGGTAGCTGTAAATGGCTGGGTAAAATATCCTGATCGGCCAGAATATAGGCTCGCTCAATAGCATGTTTTAATTCGCGCACATTACCAGACCAAGGGTACTTAGCAATCATCTGAATACAGTCTTCAGCTAAGCTCTTATTCTGCTTTTCGGCCACGTTACGATAGGCAAGAAAATGCTGCGCAAGCCCAATAATATCCTCGCCACGTTCCCGTAAGGGCGGAACGCGAATGGGAAACTGAGCCAAACGAAAGTACAAATCTTCTCGAAATAACCCAGCCTCTATCGCCACTATGGGATCACGGTTAGTCGCTGCCACAATACGTACGTTTGCACGTTGCACTTTGTCGCCACCCACAGGACGATACTCGCTATTTTCCAACACTCTGAGTAACTTCACTTGATGATCAATCGGCATTTCAGTGACTTCATCGAGAAACAAGGTTCCGCCTTCAGCCTGTTCAAATACGCCTTTGTGATCGCGATTCGCCCCCGTAAATGCACCTTTGACATGACCAAACAGCTCACTGTCGACCAATTCAGGGCTTAATGCACCACAGTTAATTGCAATAAAAGGCTCGTTTACCCTAGGGCTGGCAAGATGTATGGTATTAGCAACCAGTTCTTTCCCGACCCCACTTTCCCCAATAATCAGCACATTACTGCCTGTAGCAGAGACGCGACGAATTGTGCGGTATAGCTTGTGCATAGGAGCTGATGAACCAACAAGCAAACCGTATTGGTCTAGCTCGCTAGCAAAAGGATGCAGTCGATTAGGCGATGACGCTAAATACTGTGCAAAATCAGCAAAAATTTCGCTGATTAGCGGCATATCGTAAGGTTTGCGAAAGTGGTAACCAGCAAAATGAGACATTAACTGATCAAGATTAGGGTTTGGCTGACCATCGGAGAGAAAAATAAACTCAATATTTGACATGGGCGCATTATCCAGCAGCACAAGGTAATCTTCACGACTAAGACTGGATAACTCAATAATGGCAACATCGACGTGATTTGCCCCTAGCTGCTCTATCCAAGGCAAGTCATCGACACTGCGTAGCTTATTAAAGTCAGCAGCGCCAGCAAGTTCGATGATTGCTTGCTCGGCGCCAACATCCTGCAAGTGATAAAAAAGTGTCAGTCGAGCCATGCGTATCTACTCCCTGTATGAAAAACTACTGTATGTCAGTCATGAAATTTTAACAACAGCAACGGTAATAGTTGCCGATGTTCTAAGATGATATCTCGATGAACTGAGAATATCAGTCTAAAAATCAGCCTGTTAAAATATCATTAAAAACGAGAACAGAATATGCATGGTAGCTGAACGAAACAAAATCAGTTTACCCAAGCAGTTAAACAATCTATGTCGAACACTGGCATTAGGAGGCCCATAATGAAGTCTAATGTTGTGCAACATCAGACTGATATCCGCGCCGATATCATGTTGATCGATGAAATCATCAAGCTGAATCAGGAAGGACTCACATTTTACAACCAAGCGAGGAGGTATGTCGAAGACTATAATCTTAAGCGTGTTTTTTCCGCCAAAGCTAACATCCACCAACGAATGTTAACTCGGTTTGAACAGCTGAGACGTTTGGCTGACGAGCCAATTAATGGCCTAAGTCACACCGTGCCCGTCACTTATACTCAAGCAACAGAATTGCTGCAACAGTGCCAAATCTCGCAGGCTATGACCGCCCTTGTCGATATAGAGCAGCAAGTGCTAATCCAAATAAAACAAGCAGTAAGGCAAGCGCATCAGCCACAACTTGCAAACCAACTTGCAGAGGGTGCCGCTTGGCTGCAAATGAGTTACGACGGTACGGGATCGCTCAATCACCATTAATTCCCTGTCGCTAAGTGAGCCATATTTAACCGACTCCCCTCCACTTTTACTACAGACATAATACCGCACTGATGAGTGCGGTTTTTTATGCTCGAATGATGGCTCAGCATGCCAGAAAAAATTACATTTTGTCGGTAAAAAAGACCGACCAAAAGGAAAACGCTAAGGTATAAAAACGCCAAATAAAACAATTAAAACAATTAAAACAATTAAAACATTAAAAATCATTACCTTAAAAACATTGGCACGATTGGCGCATTATCTAGCTTCGAGAAAACAACGGAGGATATGATTATGAAAACTACAACAGCATCAGTACTAGTGGCTTTACTTGTCGGTTCAATCAGTTTAAATGTGGCTGCCGCCCAAGATTGGAAAGGCGGAACCAAGGATGCGTGGATCGATGGTAAAGCAGAAACCACTTTACTGCTCAACACGAATCTCAATTCCTTCGACATCATTACAGATGTCAAAGATGGTAAAGTGACGTTAACAGGTAAAGTGGAAAGCAGTGTGGATAAAGCCCTCGCCACAGAGCTCATCAAGAGTTTAGATGGGGTGAAAGATGTCGATAACCAACTCACTGTGATGAATGAAAAAGAAGGCACCAGTGAAGTTGTTGCCACCTTAACTGACTCTAAAGTTGCCACTGTCATCAAAACGCGTTTACTGTTTTCAACTGACGTATCCGGCACCCAAATTAATGTGGATGTTGCCAATGGCATAGTGACATTGAAAGGTGAAGTTGCCAGCGATGCCGAACGTCAACTAGCACTGAAAATTGCCGAAAATACCGACGATGTGAAAAAGGTCGTTGATAAAATTAAAGTTGTTAAAAAAGTGTCTTAACTCTCGCGACAACGGCATTTTTTAAATTAAACGTATTTTAAGTAACAGCACGCCGATCTAGACTCAAGGTTCGATAGTGCTTTATGAAAAAAGAATCAAAAAAACCAGCCTCAGCTGGTTTTTTTATGTCCATTTTCAGACTCAATCGAAAAGACTTACTCACTTAAATTAAGAGGAGTGAATTAAGATGACTCGAATGATCATAAAGGAGAAGAGTTACAGAAAACTGAGCTAAAACGCAGGCGTTACTCAAGCTTCAAAGCCAAACTGGAATGCATAAAAATGTTGGCCATTCTCAATATTGATGGTCATAGTGCCAGTTAACCCCAGCAACTCCCCCGCCCCAGAATGGGGTATCACTTCTAAGATCAGACGATTTTGTCCATCGGTCATAATGCCAAAATGTTGTAATACAAAACTGCCCTGCTTACCGCACAAATTACCAACCACTTGTTCAATAGCCACATAGCCAGCTGAGCCCTTGACTGACGTCATAGCACTGAGCATTTCCCCTTTGCTGCGCCCCTCAAGCTCACCATAAAAGGTTTTATCTAAGCCCATACGCCCTAAGGTCACACCACCAATGCCAGTAGCATAGGGGCTATCTGGAGTGAGCTTAACATCAAATTTCCCAGTGATTTTGCTAACTTGCATGACACTCTCCTTGTCGAAATCTTATGCTGACCTATTACCTGCTAACGCTTGCTATTGAAGCAAACATCACCCACAGACCGAAAAACAACTTAGCATAAGCCTGCGCAGATCCATAATGGCATTTACACGCTACTTATGTATGCTGGTCTCACTCACTACCATCTCTATGGTTTTGACTATTTCAGGGCTTTCAGACATAGGTTGGTCAGACGCTCTATCGCGATAAGTCACAGCAATTTTGAATGGGGCTTCAAAAGGATAAACAGGTTCAATACTATCCACTTCGATTCGATCGCCAAGCATGACACTGCCTAAGTGTTTCAAGCTATTGTGTTTAAAATCCAGATTAAACAATCCAAGATACCAAAATACGCCTGAACCTTGAGTCGTCACAATAAAGGGCGCCACAAAGGGCATAGTTTGCATTTTAGGATCATCTTGAATCGGTGCGTCACTTTGGGTGTCCGGCTCTAGAGCGGGATCGAAATTTAACGGTGTAATGCGCAAGTAATCGAGTAATGCTCGACCTTTTACCTCACCATCTTGGTAGTCGCCCATAGCAAACTCTGTTTGCTTGATCTTAATAAAATGTGTCAGTGCAACGGACTTGCCGCCCTCAGGCAGCGTTATTTCAACAGGATTGGCGGTATTTAAGCTAAAGAGTTTGAGCATCACTTCCGATGCATTCGCCACAGGCTTTACCTCAAAAGGTGTCACAGTTTCGATCTCATTCGCCTGAGCCTGAGTTTTTTCATGCGCCATGGCTTCATCGTATTGCATCACCTGTCCATCTTCCATCACCATATAAATATCATCATTGGTCATGTTGAAACGGTAAATACCCGCAGCAAGTAAGGCTAATACCACTAAGGTTGCCGCTATGGTTAATTTTACAAACGTACTCATCTTCTCTCCCCAATCGCGCTCGTTATGCGCTACTTTTCTAACACCGATAAACTTCAAATCAATGTCGGAGCAGTATTACAGATACTGAGTTAAAGCGAAGTGGGTAAAGTGTAGAAAATGCCGCTATTTTGAATTTTGTCAGGCTAAGTTCAGCAACATGCCTTTTACTCGACCAATATGATGGGCTGAGTAAATACTCAGCCCAATACATCACTACTTTTCGTTTTTCCACAAGGCTGGGGTTTGGCTTGGTTGCCAATTGCTTTGGGAGAAATGCGCTTGCACTAAGGAATAGATTTTATCTTGATAGGACACAAACTCAGGTAGTTGATAATTATGCTGATCCTGCCAAGCAGGGGCATAGTTATCTAGCGTATCAAAACGATACCCTTGACGTTGAGCTTCTTCAACAAAACGCTTAATTTTAGGCAAGTTGATGGTTGCACCTTGTCCGCGGTGAGCATTCTCAAACAGGAAGTCGTGGGTCAAGATCACCACTTTACCGTCGTGCAAACCATCGCTGCAATCTAAGTTCTGCGTGCGACTGTTAAGAGGGTTCATTGTGGTGCCCGCACAGGTGTTGATCACTTGATTGACTTTTGCCACCAGCTCAACCCCATCGGCCATAGATTCAGCAGGAAAGGCAACCCCCCAATCCTCAGGTCCCCAATCTAGATCCCAGCCAAATATTTTATAGTCACTCTCGGCGAGCATGTTTTGAATTTGCACCGCAACTTGCGAACTGTTGGTCGAGGTTTCTGCGGTACAAGCAAAAGCTGGGTCCCAAGGCGGCACAGTATCGGATGTCGCACACAAGCCGTCGCCTTTGAGTTTACTGGTCACTCGCCAACCATTGGTGTAAGGCAAACGTGCCAACTTAGTCATCTTGTTATTGGGATAACTGGCGGCATTAGGAATAAGTTCAACCACTTTGGCCGTGTTCGTCACAAAATAGGTGAAATCGGTGGCCGCATCTTGATAGGATTTTACAGGCCAGAGTCCAACTTGATTACAATATGCCGCCCCAGATTGCACGCCATCAGTGCAGTTATGCAGCATATGATCGTAACTGTGGTTTGCCAGAATATGACCATCGTCTAGCAAACGTTGTAGGGCGACAGCCGCTAATGCCTCGTTTTCATCTCCTTCGCCATACATATGAAACGCATTAATAAAGAACGTCGCCTTAATATTGGCATCCTTTAACGCATCTAACAGCCCTAAGGTCGCGTCAATTGGACCATCATCAAAGGTAAGGTAAATGGTTTTATCGCTGGCGTAGGCCGCACTTAAGCCAGTACTCAAGCTCGCAACACAAAGCCCAACTGCAACGGCTATCGATTTCAGTTTCATGATTTCATCCTATAAATAATTTTTAAAGATGAATAAGTTAGTTCTCTTTACGCACTGGTTAATTCATAACCTGTAGACAGCGAGTTCACTCATCCGTTTAGCTTATCTATAGTGAGTAATCCCGCCGGCATTAGTTATACCATCCTAGCAACAAGCCATACTTTTCTACGCTAAGTCGATAAATCCTGCCTTTGCACCCAGTTAACCATCCCCTTCAAAGACAATAGAAAAATACCAATCCTAGTGTGAAAAGTACCGCATCAACAATTCGATAACAGGTAAGTTAACTGGAGAAAAAAACAACATAAAAGCACTACAGGGATGCAATAACATGTCAGAAGGTCAACTATTTAAGAGCTCTTTGCTCGCATTATGTATCGCTAACGCCTTGTTCGGGATGAGCTCAACCGCAGTCGCGGCGGAGCAACAAGAGGCAACAGCAGAAAATATTGAGGTAATCCAAGTACGCGGCATACGTCGCTCGATTGAAGCCTCAATGAATACCAAACGCTTCGCCGACTCCACGGTCGATGCTATCACCTCGGAAGATATCGGTAAGTTTCCCGATAAAAATATCGGTGATGCGCTGCAGCGAATTTCTGGGGTGACGGTCGATAGGCAATACGGTGAAGTGAGTGGGGTCACCATTCGTGGTACAGCGCCAGAACAGAGTCGTATTTTGCTGAACGGTCAAACCGTTGCGAGCACCTCTTGGTATGATCTTGGTCCTGCCACTCGTACCTTCAACATGGAATTATTGTCAGCCGAGCAAGTCAGTGCGGTTGAAGTCCACAAAACGCCAACCGCTAGCCTTGAAGAAGGTGCGCTGGGCGGCACTGTCGATCTCAAAACCCGTAAGCCCTTAGATCTCGATGCCCACACCTATCAAGTCGCTGGCGAGCTGAGCCAAAGCAGCCTGTACGATGAAACAGATCCGAGTGGATCTTTCGTCGGAAGCTGGAAAAATGACGATGAAAAGTTCGGCATTTTAGGCGCCTATTCAGTAGAGAAAATTACCAGCGGCCGCCAAGTACTGGAATCGCTCAGCGGTTATTATGAATACTTCGCTGCCGATCCTGCACAAGACCAAGAATCAACTGTCGGGGCGTGGGGGATTGGCTCACAGGCATTTAGGGCCGAACGCGAACGGACCAGTGCCCAAGTCACACTGCAATTTGCACCGACTGAAAAAACAGAGTTCACTTTAGATTACTTTAATTTTGAACTCGATATCCCCCACGTAAACCATAACTTCTTAACCGTTGGCGCCCGCGGTTCGGGCTCCACCAACGTAGTAAATAACGCCCAAGGCGGCACAGCATCGGCAACAATTCTGCCAGCGTATGCGTCGATTATTTATAACCCTGTGGTACGCCACGCGGTTAATATGAAGTCTGACGTACTCAACTTAACCGGAAAATACGTCGGGGACAGTTTCACCCTTAGCGGCGTCATTGGCCAATCGACCTCAGATGGCGGCACCCAAGGCGGCTCATCTTCTTGGTGGATCCCTGCGACGGACCAAGGCGGCAAAATTGGCGATCCCGCCTTCCCTAATGGTCAAGGCAGTGTAGATGGTGGCTTTAGTTACGATGCCACAGGTCCCTATCAAGTGGTGCTCACGAGCCTAGATGCCAACGATGCTAGCCAGTTCAAGCATGCGCAGGAAGCCAACTACGAAACCACAGTGCAAGATCATAAAGTCACCTACGCACAGTCTGACTTCGAATATCAACTCGATCATGATTTTATTAATAAAATTGCGGTCGGGATTAAGTACAACACCAGTGATTTCGAGCGTAATGCCTTCAACCGTAACCCCGCAGAAATCCTAGGTTTCGTGCCCAATGGCAACCTAGCCAACTGGAGCGATGGCGTACTTTCTGGCCTGCATTCCCAGAGTGGCGGCAATGTACTCGACTCCTATGCCAAGTTAGATGAAGACAAATGGTGGGCGTTTATCAGCGAGAAATACGCCAATGGCGAGTTAGTGGAAGTCGCCGATCTCGGTAACACCTTCTCTGTCGAAGAGGATATGTTGGCCCTGTACGCCCAAGCGGATTTTAGCGGCGAATTCTATCGTGGCAACTTTGGTTTGCGTTACGTTAACACAGACCAAACCTCAACTGGTTTTGCCGATGGCAAGCCCTACAATGAATCCGTCAATTACGATAATTGGCTACCGAGCATCAACGTCGCCTTTGATCTGCAAGAAGATCTAATCCTACGTGCCTCGGCTTCTGCCGTGATGGCGCGTAACAACTACAGCGATCTTAAACCTGGGTTAGCGATAGCGAAAAACTTTGGTACTGCGACCGGCGGTAATCCCAATTTAAAACCCTATAAGGCGAACCAAGCCGACCTTGGCATCGAATGGTACTTCACTGAATCTTCTATGCTGTCGGCAGCCTTGTTCTACAAAGATATTGATAACGTAGTGTTTGTCACTGAGTCGACTCAATACATTGAAGGTTGCGGCGCGTCAGAATCCGAGTGGGATAAATGCCGTGTCACAGCCCCAGCCAACGGCGGTAGCGGCTCAGTGACTGGGCTTGAAATCCAGTTACAACATAACTTTGAAAGCGGTTTTGGCTTCTTAACCAACTACACCTATGTTGACAGTAAAAGCACTCGCCCAGATGGCACCGAGCAGATGATTGAAGGCGTATCAGAAAACTCCTTCAACGGCTCACTCTTCTACGAAGATGATCTGTTCAGCGCCCGTATCGCCTATAACTGGCGTTCAGAATACTTAGGCGTGGGTAACATTCAAAACGTGTTAAACGACAGCTATCAACAAGTCGATGCCTCGATTATTTGGCATGCGATGGAGAACTTAGATGTTTCACTCGAAGGGGTAAACTTAACCAATGAAGTAGTGCAATCCTATGATGTTAAATATGGATTGACGCAAAACACCATCGAATTTGGTTCACGCTATTTCGTCGGTGCCAGCTACAAATTCTAAACTTGAGTCACAGCATAGCCGACCTTAGGGTCGGCTTTTTGCGTTGATAATGCAGAGGGGGGATAAACCATGAAAGTGAAGCAAGCCATCAGAAAAATCATTATCTTAGGGGGTGGCACCGCAGGTTGGATGGCAGCGGCAGCCCTCGCGAATAACCCCGTATTTGCCGCCATTGAGCTCTGTTTAGTGGAATCGGACAACATAGGCACCATAGGCGTTGGTGAAGGTTCAACGCCACACTTAAAACGCTTTATGGACAACTTAGGCATTAGCGAAAAAGATTGGATGGAACAATGCCACGCCAGCTATAAAACCGGCATCGATTTCATCAATTGGAATGGCGACGGGCAGCAATACTTTCACCCCTTCTATTGCCAAATGGATGTGAAACCCGCTGAAGTTTTCTTTATCAACGCCAATGCAAGACGCCGCGGTCATGGCAGTGCAGTAAAACCCGATGCGTTTTTCTCCAGCGGCGTACTGGCGAAACGCAATCTCAGCCCAAGGCCGAATAAAGCGTTGCCCTACGCTAACGAATATGGCTATCACTTCGATGCCACTGAACTGGCCAACTACTTAAAAGAATACGCTTGCCAACGCGGCGTAAAACACCTCATCGGCGATGTCATTGAAGTTTCAACAACCCAAAACCAACATATAGACGCCTTAATGCTGGCGAATGGCGAACGACTTAACGCCGACTTTTTAATCGATGCCAGCGGTTTTAGCGCTAAGTTAATTCATAAAACCCTAGGCGTACCCTTTCAATCCTTCGCCAATGAACTGCTCAACGACAGCGCCGTCACTGCTCCTGTACCAGCATTAATGGACTCCACTCAAACACAGCAAACCCATGATCTACAAAACCATGCATTGCAAACCCAAGCACAGCAAGCCAAGTACCATACCCGCGCAACGGCGCTCAGTGCGGGCTGGCTATGGCAAATCCCACTCACCCACAGGCTTGGCAATGGCTATGTTTATAGCAGTCGCCACCTCAGTGCCAATGCCGCGGCCAAAGAATTATTGCACAGTGTTGATCTGCCTGAATCAACCCAAGTACGGTTTCTCAAGATGCGGGTCGGTGTCAGTGACAAGGCTTGGCACAACAATGTGTTGGCGATAGGACTCGCGCAAAGTTTTATCGAACCACTCGAAGCCACGTCCATCATGATGACCCAATTTACCCTTGAAAAATTTATGTCGTTATTCGAGCGCTATCAATTGAATAAGCAGGCAGAGACCTTAAGTCGACAAACACTCAATCAGGCGGTCATGCAGTTAGTGCTCGGCATAAAGGATTATATTCAGGCCCATTATGTCACCAGCCAGCGCAGCGAACCCTATTGGTTGGCGGCGAGAAAAGTCACCATTTCCCGAAGGCTGACGCAACTATTGCAAGCTTGGTATCAAGGGGAAGACTTTGATTTACTGCTTTACCAATACGATCAGCAACTCGCCTACTTTCGCCCTTCTTGGTATGCGCTGTTAGCGGGAATGGATTACCGCGACCCAAAACTGAAGCGCCCATTTGAGCCGATTTCAGCGGAGATCACGGCGCAAGCGATACGCTACAGCCAAACCTTAGTGGAGCAGTATTTTCAACCTAAGCATCCGTGATAAGAATGGTTAAATTGCCCTTTGTTTACTGCTAAAGCACTGACGAAAACGACTCGGCGTGACACCTTTAAATTGAATAAAGCGCCGATTAAAATTGGATAAATTGTTGAAACCACACTGATCGCTGATGGTTGAAATCGGGCTCTGGTTCGAGAGTAATAACTTGCACGCCTTAGCGATCCTGAGTTGGTTGATAAACTCAGTTAAGGTTTTCTCGGTGCGTTTTTTAAAGAAGCGATGGAAATGATTGGTGCTCATATGCGCCAACTTTGCCAAATCCTGTGCCGACAAGGCCTGAGTGTAATTGTCATAAATATGCTCAATCACTTTATCGAGCTTTTTCACGGTAAAGTCGAGTTTACTACCGTGGGTAAACAAGGTGCTCGACAAGAGTTCTTGCTGACTATCCTGTTGTAATAACGCTAATAATTCCAATAACAAAATATAGCGTCTAAAAGGATTGGCCGTCTCCATCGCGATAAACACACTATGGGCCTTACGCGCCGTTTCCTCACTAAACAACACACCTCGTTTGGCATGGGTCAAAAGTGAATGCAAAGACGCTAACTCACGTTGCTCATTCACAATTTGGTGTAGCCAGACCGCTGGAATTTGTGCCACATAAACAACTTCCTGCACTCTCGCATTCGAAGTGTCGTCTTTTAGCGCGTTGCCATTTGATATCTCGTCAGTTAAAACACCAAGGTTAGCCTCGGATTGCCAACCGTGAGGCATATCTGGGCCGATGATCACTAAATCATAATCGCCATAACGGGCAATATGATCGCCCACATAACGCATACCATAACTGTTGAGGGTTAAGCAGATTTCATACTCGGGGTGATAATGCCAGTTGAGATCCATGTGCTCCCATTCATAACGAAAGTAACGCCAAGAACTGTTTTCATCGGGGATCACTTTTTCACACAGAGGTTTCATCCATTAAACTCCCATTGCTCATTCCTTTACCTAAGCTTCAATCAGCTCTTATAGTTCAACGCCATTCATTAAAACTAGCTGTTATGCCAACCTGTTAAATTATTCAATTACTTAGACCTTATTTTTAATACCAGCTTTGACCTATCAGCGCGGCGAAATCGCTGTGCCTTCGCGCACTATTGTCTATAGCAAGCCAGCCTTGCAGTGATACTAAAATCCGCCACTTCGATACTATTCTATCCAATGTTAATTAAAGGTAACTATTTTACAAGTACACAGGTTATCAGCAGCAGCGATGTACTGCTTGCAACACACTATCTAGCGCCCGTATTAACTGCACCTGAAGTCAATCAGCGCAAACACGATTTGACTATGTGAGAAAAGTATCGACAGAGGCACCATTCGTATCACCACCAAGGCGAGCGTCAAGCCACAATGAATTTCACTTAATTCAATTGGCTAAGCACATGAAACACAAACTCATCATTCTGTTTGTTCTCTGCACTTTCTTTGTGATTTCCTTGATGACCAACAGCATGGGGCCGATTTTCCCTGCGTTAATTGACAGTTATGCTATCGGCCTGACGTTGGCGGGGTTATTTCCCTTTGCGTTTTTTATCGCCTACGGCGTGACATCGATTCCTGCGGGGATTTTGGTGGACAAGTACGGTGAAAAGCGGGTGATCATCTTAGCCTTTAGCCTGGCGTTTATCGGCGCCGTGACTTTTGTGTGTCTGCCCACCTTTAGCATCGCCATGTTTAGCCTGTTTTGTATTGGCACTGGCATGAGTTTATTGCAGGTAGCAGTGAATCCCTTATTGCGACAAGCTGCGGGGCCAGAGCATTTTGCCTTTTTCTCCGTACTGGCCCAACTTGCCTTTGGCGGCGCCGCGACCTTAGCGCCGCTGGTGTATCAGCATTTTGTCGCCTTAGATCAAGCCAGTGTTGCATCAGCCAACTATGTGCAACAGCTATTGCCCGAGAACATGAGTTGGCTCGCCATGTATTGGTTATTCGCCGTGGTCGCGCTCGCCATGGTGCTCTTTGCCAGCCTAGTGAAGATGCCCAAAGTGAATAAACTGGCAGATGAGTCGGCAGGTGCCCTCGAGACCCATTTACGCCTTTTCAAAGATAAAACCGTTTTGAAATTCTTCTTCGCTATCGCCGCCTACGTTGCGCTTGAGCAAGGGCTCGCTAACAGTATCTCAGTCTTTTTGCTGCAATATCATGGTCTTGACACCTTAAGTGTCGGCGCCAATGTGGTTAGCGATTTTTGGTTTTACATGACGCTCGGCTGCCTACTCGGTTTACTGCTACTTAAACTTATCGACAGTCAGATCTTGCTGCTCAGTTTTTCCCTTAGTTCACTGGTATGTTTTCTGGTGGCGATATGGGGACCGAGCCAACTAGCATTAATTTGTTTCCCATTGGTTGGCTTTTTCATTTCTATCATGTGGTCGGTGATCTTCTCGCTGGCGCTCAATTCGCGCACTCAAGATCATGGATCATTCGCCGGCATTCTCTGTACTGGCATCATCGGCGGCGCGTTTATCTCGCCGATCATTGGTGTTATCAGCGAGCTATCCGGCGAATTACGGCTCGGGATGTTAGTGCTGTTAATCCCTATGGCTTACATAGGTTATGTGGCCCTAACGGCTCGCCCCTTGATTAAAAACACCACCCTATTTTCAACAAAAGCGGCCTCAAAGAATGACGAGCCGATGGCAACAAACAACACGAGAGGCAACAAGCTATTATGAGCGTCCTATGTTTAGATCTTGGGGGAACTAAACTGATGTTGGCACAGGTGGAAGGTAAAACCTTACTCGACACTTGGCGGTATCCTGTTCCCGCCGATGGCAACTTTGAACAATTATTCGATTTCCTCGTGACCTGTATCCACAGTCACCTCACGCCTGAAACCTGTGGTATTTCCATCGGGATACCCGGTATGGTGGATATGCAGAGCGGCACTTTACTCGAAGTGCTCAACATCCCTGCGCTGACGGCAACGCAGTTAGCCCAGCAGCTGCAAAATACCTTTGAAATGGATGTTGTTGTGAATAACGACGCTAACCTCTTTGCCCTTGGCGAAGCTGTGCTCAACAGCAATCAAGACATGCTCGGGATTACCTTAGGCACAGGCGTGGGCGCTGGGGTGATTTTTAATGGTCAGCTGTATTCGGGTAAACATTGCGCCGCAGGTGAAATCGGCAGTTTGAGTTATCGCGATGGCATTATTGAGCACTACTGCTCGGGGCAATACTTCACCGTTCATCACCAGATGAGTGGCGAGCATTTGTACCAAAAAGCCTGTGAAGGTGACAGCCAAGCGCTGCAAGCCTTCGTCCATTTTGGTGAACACTTGGCGCACATGATCGCCCAAACCTTACTGGTATACGATCCCAAAGATATCATCCTTGGCGGCTCAGTCAGTCAAAGCTTTCCCTTTTTTATTGAGGCGCTTAAACAAAAATTGCAGAGCTTAGTCTATGGCCCGCAACTGGCGGACTTGACGATTTCAGCCAGTCAACATCACAATGCAGCACTCATAGGTGCGGCGCAGTGGTTTTTACAACAAAAGGACTCAGTTAAGTGAAAGGACTAACGAAAGGGAAAGGTAAAATAAAGTGGCAGAGGATTAAGACGGCCTTAGTCAGCGGCATAATGGCAGTGCTTCCCTTGGGGCCAGTGCTTTCAATATTTATTATGCCATCGGTACAGGCCGCCAACGCCGTGCAGGAGGCAAATCATGTCGCACTTAATCAATTGGCCGATAAACTTCAGCTAAGTTATCAGTTAACCGCCAGTTATCTTGAAACCTGTCCCGCTAAAGAAACCCAATGCTATCGCTCTGCCATTGAGCTAACCCTGCCCACTCAGCTATCCAACGACAAGTTATCCAACGAAGAGCTAAATCATGGCGATTGGCAAATTTATTTCAGCCAACTATCGCCCGTTTATTTTGTCGATGCGGGTGACTTTAACATTGAACATATCAATGGCGATTTACACAAAATCACTCCTAAAGCCAGTTTTAAGGGTTTCGTCGCCAATCAAGTTTATCGTATTGAGTTTTATAGCAAAGGCAGCCAAATCACCCGTTCCGAGTTTATGCCAAACTTCTTTGTCGCTATGGGCTATAAGGCGCAGGTAATAAAGAGCACTCAAACAAGGCGAGATCCAGAAACGGGTTTAGCCGAGCAAGACTACCTGGCGCCTTTTAATGCCGAGAAACAATTCTTACTGGCAAAAAACGATGCAACCCCCTTTGCCGATGGCCAGTATTTAGCCGAGCAATATCAAGCCTTAGCCGCAGACAAAGCACCTGACATTAGCGGCAAACTTATCCCCACGCCACTTCATAGCCAAAGCCTAAACTCGGCGCCTTTATCCCTTGCTAAAGGTTATCGACTCGCGGCTGCAACTGTCGATTTTAAGGGCCGGCAGGCGGCGTTGGATTACCTCGATTCTTTAGGCTTTTCGGCCAAGGACAAAGGCACGCCGCTGTTATTGCAACTCGATACTCAAGCTCCTAAAGTCGCCAGCACTGAAGCCCATGATAGTGAAATTAAAAACAGCGAAGCCTATCGGTTAACCATAACGGCCGAGCAAATCAGTATTCGAGCGAGCAGTGAAGCGGGACTCTTCTATGGCATACAAAGCCTAGCTGGGCTGATCAGTTTAAGTGACGATCAACTGGTCGCCATCGAGATCCAAGACCAGCCTCGCTACGCCTTTCGCGGCCTGCACATCGATTTAGCCCGTAACTTCCACTCGCTCGATTTTATCAAACGCATTATTCCACAGCTCGCCGCCTATAAAATCAATAAGCTGCATTTGCACTTAGCCGACGATGAAGGCTGGCGTTTAGCCATACCCGGCTTACCTGAACTGACCGATGTGGGTGCAAAACGTTGTTTCGATTTAACCGAGCAAAGCTGTTTATTGCCACAACTGGGCAGTGGCATAGCGGACGTAAACCCCGTCGATGGCTACTTAACCGTGGCGCAATACCAAGCAATATTACAACTGGCTGATGCTCACCATATCGAAGTGATCCCTTCACTGGACATGCCGGGGCATTCACGCGCCGCAATAAAATCCATGGAGGCGCGTTATCACCATTACCTAGCAAAAGGAGATAAAGCTAAGGCGGAGGAGTTTTTACTGACTGAATTTGCAGATAAAACCCAATATTCGTCGATTCAGTATTATCACGACAATACACTCAATGTGTGCTTGGCGAGCACCTACCACTTTATCGATACTGTGATTGATGAAGTTAAAAAGATGCACCAAGCCGTAGGCGTTCCCTTAGTGCATTACCACATAGGTGCCGATGAAACCGCGGGCGCTTGGGTCGAATCTCCAGCGTGTATCGCAATGAAGCAACAAAAAACCGATGAGTTAGCCGGACTGCATTCGCTCAATGGTTACTTTATCGAGCGCGTCGCTAATATGCTGGCAGATAAAGGGATTATTGCCGCAGGTTGGAATGATGGCATGGGTGAAGTGCGCCCCGAAAACATGAACGCCCAAGTGCAATCTAACGCTTGGTCGCAGATTTCAAACAACGGCCATCAAATCGCACATAAGCAAGCAAATCTTGGCTGGAAGGTCGTTATCTCAACGCCAGAAGTCACCTATTTCGATTTCCCCTATGCTAGCCATCCAGATGAGCGCGGCAATCATTGGGCCTCGAGGGCAATAGACAGTTTTAAGGTGTTTAGCTTTATGCCCGATAACCTGCCCGCCCATGCCGAGCGCTGGCACAATAGCTTAAATCAGCCATTTGTGTCGGACGATAGCCACAGCCAGCTCAAACCGGGACACCGTTTTTACGGCTTGCAGGGGCATCTTTGGAGCGAAATGGTGCAATCGGACGAGCAAGCAGAATACATGTTATTCCCGCGCATGGTCGCCCTCGCCGAACGGGCATGGCATAGGGCGCCATGGGAATTAGCCTATGATTATCAAGGTAAAATCTATAGCCAGCAAACTCAACATTTTGCCAGCCAACTCAATGGCCAAGCCGAGCAAGTGCTCAAACAGGATTGGCAAATTTTCGCTGCGGTTTACGCCAATAAAGTGCAGCCTAAGTTAGCAAAAGCGGGAGTTTTCTACCGCATAGCACCGCCTGGAATACGTGTTGAACATCAGCAGTTAGTGCTCAATAGCTTATATCCCAATGCCGAGTTGGAATACCAACTCGACTCAGGACCTTGGCTAAGCTACCGCCAAGCTTTCAAGCTTAATGATGTCAAACACATCCGCGCTAGAGTCAAAGATGGCGCACGTTACTCTCGCCCATCGACTTGGCAAAACACCCTCTAATCATTACTCACAGAAGTCGACCATCACACGTGATGGTCGATGGGTTAAGCATGAGCTTACATTGAGGCTTTTCAATAACAGCGCAACTCAGGCTATAATCTCGCTATTCGCGATGACACTCTCGTGATAATACTTTATCAAGCCTAAGGATCTGCCAACCGATGACAACTGCTTCTACTAGCCCCTTTGCCGTGTTAAACCAAAGCACAGCAACCTCGTTTAATGAACAGAAAAATCTGATTAAACGGGTATTTAAAGGTAAGCCAGTGCAATGTCCTAGCTGTAAACAGACACTTAAAGTCATATTGCCTGAGCAGGCAAAGGCAAAACAAGCCGCAGGAATTTACTGTGCTAAAGGCTGCACAGATATCGAACTCGATATGGAAGCCGTCGCGGGACTCTAATCATTCCAGATCCAACCCACACTGGCATTAGCTTCACATCGACGGCCAAGCGACGATTACAACAGTCCCCTGTGATTAGCCGTTATAAAATAAATATCTTTCTAATTATCAATGAGATTATTTAAACTGATCACGGCAGTTGCTTAAGCTGCCCACGAAAATAGTGTCGATAATAGCCCACCAAATTACTGCCAATAAAGAGTACCTCCATTAACACTGCCACAGGCGATCCCACTAAGGCATTGTGAACGAGCCAAAAACTGGTTCCGACTATCATAAGCAGTCTGAGATCTTTATCCCTTTGACAGAATGCGGCGCGGGTTTGAAACAAGGTGCCTATACAACTGATCACAGTCGTTACCCCATTAAAGGTCACAATGCTCATCACAAGTGCAGCAATAGAGAAACACCATAGGGCTACTTTTGAGGTGGTAAAAATACTGGTGAGATAACGCACTGTGGCTATGCCCATTAAGCCTGCGGCAGTCCATTGCTCCAGCAAACAAAAATGAATTGAAATCAAGATGCCAGACACAAAAAGGCAGGCTACTATCCGCTCCCGCGCTTTAAATTGAAACGAAATCAGATCGAAGATAATGGCTATCGCCACCAAAATTTGAGACAAAGTAAACGCAGTCAACTTATTAAGCCCCTTAGCTTTAAGCAATAATGCGCACTCTGATTGGAAGCCTTATAGACTTGAGGGCGCAACTTAAGGCGCAGCATCATAGGAATCGCGCTTTAGCGCATTAACTTAAGTTAACTGGGAGCAAAAAACGTTAAAAAGAGTCTTGAAGTCGTCGACGCATACGCGACAAACTGATTGCCGTAATGCCAATATAATTAGCTAACTGACCTTGGCTTAACCGCTCAAGCCAAAGTGGTGAATGTTCGCGTAAATACAGATAACGTTGCTCAGGTGTGTGCAGCAGTAAAAAGGCTTCCTTTTGTTCTTTATACAATAATTGCTGTTTAAGTAACCCAAGTTGCACGGGCTGCAGCGAAGTATCATCCAACACGGATAACGGCATTTGGATAAGTTTACAGGCGCTTAAAGCTTCTAATTGGTAACGAGCGGGAATTTGCTTCAGCCAACTGACATACAAAAAACACAATTCACCCTCGAAATAAAACTCCTTACAGCGCTCTGTGCCATCCTGAGTATAATGGCAAGCGCGCACTATACCATCCACAACAAAATATGCCTGTGACTGCTCATCTCCTTGGCCAAGAAGCACCTCTCCCGCCGGCACGTTCAACGCTTTAAACTGTGGTAAGTAACGTTCAACAGCAGCTTGACTCGCCCCTAACGCAATCAAATATTGTTGCAGTGGCTGGCAAGTTGGCACCTGCAATACAGCAGTCTTTTTTACGTCATCAGGTTCAATCATGCGAGCTACTCAGCGATTTATCACTAAACACTTAACCACTGCCATTCGAGTAAGGGTTCAGCACTCGCTTGCAAGCCACGGCTCAGCGTGACGTTAAATACACTTTTAGCGGGAATGCTTCCCACACCCTTAGGCGTGCCTGTCATTACAATATCGCCCTCATCGAGACTGATAAATGCCTGTAGCTCGGACAATATAGTCTGAGGTTTGTAGATCATTAAATCGATATGCCCCTCTTGCACCAAGTTATCGTTGATACTCAAGGTGAAATGCAGCTGTGCCTCTGCATCATCAATCGCCACAAACGGACTGAATAACGCAGCACCATCGAAGGCTTTTGCTCGCTCCCAAGGTAATCCCTTAGCTTTTAACTTAGTTTGCAAATCACGTTTTGTGAGATCTAAACCGACGGCGACGCTACTGAAACGGCCATTTTGAAACATAAAACACAGCTCGGTTTCATAATGCAAGGTTTCCCCTTGATGCTCAGAATGAAGCACAGTCGAAATGGCCGAGTTGGGCTTTAAAAATACCACCATATCCTCGGGAATTTCGTTACCTAATTCATGGATATGCTCAACATAGTTACGCCCAATGCAGAGAATTTTTGTCGGTACGATAAGGTTTTCACCTAACACGACTGATTTCATCTTTAATCCTTTTCAAGATAGGGTTGAAATTATTTTAAATAATAAAACCAACTAGTTAACCTAAATTAAATCTAAACGTTCAATTGAACTAATCACTGTACTTATGACGAACTCTGCTACACTTAAATCAATATTTCAACGAAAACAGCGATCTAACCATTAATAAACCCATTTTACAGGGACAGTCATAGAAGAGGTTTTCGCACTATGTTAACGCTTACCATAAAACAAAAAATCATTTTTAGCTTTAGTGCCATCGGCGCGCTGCTCATCGCTGGTAGTAGCTTTTTCTACTATTCACTCTCCCAAGTACAAACCGCCTATCAAAATATCGAAACCTTAGCCGTACCGGTGCAAAAGCAGAGTAATAGCTTGCAACTGGTGCTATTAAAAATGTCACGCCTTGCCACCTTGGCCCATAGCCAGCAAGACACCGCCGCCTTAACCAAAAGTCAGCAAGCGTTTACGGCGCTGCAGAAGAAATATCAAAGTATCGAAAATGAGTTAACGGAGCGAGTGGCAGATCAATCTAAGATGCAGACTTCCCTGCACGAGGCGCAGGCTAGATACCAAGCCTATTTGCAACAAAGCCAAGCCATGTTTAGTGCGAAACTCGCCAATGAACAAGCAAAGCAGCAATACCAACAACTTTTCCAACGCTTTAACGATGCCAAGACCAACGCCAGTAATGCGATGATCGATCTCGAAACCCTGTCCATCCCCGATAATCCCACTCTGCTCGAAGAGATTGTCGGTACAGGCACGCGTATCGACGACATGTTGTATACGCTAACCAACACTATGGGAGAGCTGATCCACACTCAAAGTTTGGAGGTGATCCAATCGCACCAGCAAGATGTCAGCATCTTACTGGGTAACCTCACCACTAACTTTACCTTTTTAAAACAACAAACTGATGGGCTTGATACATTAGGCTTGCTGCAAACCTTCGAACAGCAATATGCGATTATCAATACCTTACTCGCAGCCCCTGCCGAGCTTTATAAAACACAAGAAGCCGTGGTTGAGGCGCAGCTTCAAGCCGAGCAACATTACCTCGATGCCGATAAAGAATTTAATGCGAATAATCTCGCCTTAGACAAGTTAATCACCTTAGCCGATCGCCGATTTAGCAGCCTGCAAACTATTGCTAGCAATGCCATTGAGCAAGGGCAAACCTTAGCGATAGTGCTCGCATTGGTGTTTATCGTTATGGTGAGTTTTATTTCCTTCTTCACCTCCAAGGCCATGCTCAATCCATTAGCCTTAGTGAATGGCGCACTCGCAAGCATCGCCCGTGGGGATTTATCTAAACGCATTCACAAACGCCATGATGATGAATTTGGCGCCCTAATTGATAACATGAATACCTTGAGTGACGATCTTGCCAAGCTCTTAACCAATATCAGCCAAAATGCCCATTCATTGGACAGCTCAGCCACCCAAACCAATGAGCAAGGTCAGCGCATCGCCAATGCCGCAACGGCGCAAATCAGTCGAGTCGATGAAACGAAAGCCTTAGCAGAACAGATGTTTACTAGCTCAAATCTAGTGACAGAACAGGCCAGTGAGTCGGCGAGACAAATCAGTCAAGCCTCGAAATACGGTAATCAAGTGAAGCAAATTGCCGATGATAATCGCAATAAAATTGCCGAACTGAGCGCCCGTTTAAGTAGCTCAGTTGAAGTCATGTCTCGCTTGAGCATTCAAAGCGATAATATTGGCAGCATTTTAACCACCATTAGCAGCATTGCCGAACAAACCAATTTGCTGGCACTGAACGCCGCCATTGAAGCCGCCAGAGCGGGGGAACATGGTCGTGGTTTTGCCGTCGTAGCCGATGAAGTGCGATCACTTGCCTCACGCACCCAAGCCGCCACCGCCGAAATTCAAACCATGATCACGGCCCTGCAAAAAGAAACGTCCACGGCAGCCGATGCAATTACTACGGGGCAAAATCAAGCAAATGAGTGTGTCGGACAAAGCCAAACCCTGCAGGATGCTATCGCTCACATAGAAAGCACCTTACATACCCTCAATAAAATGAGTCTAGAGATCACCCACGCCGCCCACGAGCAGTTAGATTACAGCCAACGGATTGAGTCGAGCATGAGTGAGGCGGCACAATCTGCAGACCAAAATGCCAATGAAGCCATGGACATGGCCAAACGCAGCAACGAAGTCACTCTGCTTGCCCATTCACTCACCAGCTCAGTGGAGCGGTTTAAACTGTAGAGGTGATGGGACCTAGGTTCTAGATTCTAGGCATATTCCATCAGGAATTCATCGAGTTGTTCGTTGGCAATTTCAATTTCGTCACCTTCGAACTGGGCGATATGAAACATACCCTCACCTTCGTTAGTCACAGGGATATTACTTATTCCTATGATAATACCGTCGGTTGGCGCGCGAATGGCCACACTGTCACCGCCGTGGGGGCTGACGATATGGGCAATGATATAACCCTTAGTCACCCGCTGGCCGAGTTTAAGCTTCATATTCACTAAACCATCGGATTCACTGCGAACCCAATAACTGCGAATAGCACTGACACTCGCGCCTTTGTTACTCACTCGCCCTTTAAGCATATCTAAACTGCGCATCACATTGAGCACACCTTTGAGGCCAGATTTTATCGACAACTCGCTAAAACGTAACGCCTCTCCAGCCTCATATAAAATGCAAGGAATGCCCTGTTGATTAGCATAACCTCGCATAGAAACACTGCGCGCTTTAGAATGCATAATAAGCGGTGCACCAAAGGCATTCGCCATGGCGAGCATAGTCTCATCATTAGTATCACAGCGAATTTGCGGCAAATTATCCCTATGGACGGCCCCTGTATGTAAATCAATCACATGGGTTGCATGAACTAATAACTGAGTGGCGAACAGATTAGCTAAACGGCTTGCGAGCGCCCCTTTGCTAGAACCAGGAAAGCAACGATTTAAATCGCGACGATCGGGTAAATAACGGGATTGCTGAATAAAACCAAACACATTCACTATTGGCACCACAATTAACGTGCCCGTCAGATTCTTGGGATTCACTCTGGCTAATAAACGCCGACAAATTTCGATACCATTGAGTTCATCCCCATGAATAGCGGCACAAACCAGTAAAGTCGGGCCAGGTTTGGCTCCGTGAAACACTTCCACATGAATATCGAGTTGCGTATCGGTATACAACTTAGCGGCTGGCAGCTTGATCCCTAATTGCGTCCCAGCTGTGACTCGTTTTCCCGCTAATTCAAATGCTTCACGTCTTTTTACCATGGCAACTCCCTTGTTCTATCAAATGTTATCCCGCGCGGTTGGCTCATGTTTACCGCATTTTTGCCAAAATGATCCGCTATTGCATATCAGCCTACTTTAAAGACAAAAGTGGGATTTTAAACGAATTATTGCGGCTCAAATTGGTTCAGCCAAGATTTTAAAATCTGCAGTAATACAGGCCTATCTTCAACGCTCACGCCCGCGAACAACGCACTTTGACATTGAATATGCTGCGGTAATGCCTTATCAATGAGCGCCTTACCCTCAGCAGTTAACGAAACATGGACGGCGCGGCGATCTTCCTTACTGTGCTCCCGCTCAATCAGCCCCTTATTTTCGAGTCTGTCTAAACGACTGGTCATAGCGCCAGAACTTAGCATCATGCTCTGATAAAGTTGCGAAGGCGAGAGTGTGAACGGCTCTCCCGAGCGCCTTAACGTCGCGAGCACATCGAACTCCCCCTGACCTAAGCCAAATTCGGCGTGGCATTGCAGCAGTACCACTTCGATATATTTCGTTAAACGAGCGATTCGCCCGAGCACAGCCATAGGGATCAAATCCTCAGTAACCCCTTGCTGTTGCCACTGTTCAACAATTCTATCGAGGCCATCTTCTTTAGTATTCGAATCCGCTTTCTTTTTATCCGTAGAACTCGCGTTAGTATCCGCAGGACTGGCATTAGTTAGCGTCATTTTAGCTGTCATAGGTTTATCTCAATATAAAGATTCTTTACATCATTCTTTACATCTTAGTCATTTTCTCGCAGAATTAAAATATCTTTATATCAAGATACATCTGAAAGAGATTCTTTTTGAATTGTAGTGATGTGGTTTCAACCTACTGTTGTTGAAAGGAAATCATCATGAGTATGCTAAATGCTGCTACAAATCACTTTTTCAGCAAATCAAACTCAGCTTATTTTTGGAGACAATCCATGCGATCCCCCCTGACAGAGAAAGTGAATTTATTGCTGCTCGGACTCGCGTTCATCCTTATTGGTCTAAATCTACGGCCCATTCTCGCCTCCGTTGGGCCTTTACTGCCCAGCATACAAAAGGATATCAGTTTAAGTTTTACCTTAGCGTCTATGCTGACATTGCTGCCTGTGCTCGCCATGGGACTGGGTTGTTTTGCAGGCTTTAGTATCGCCAAACGCTTAGGATTCAATACCGTAATGACAGGATCATTGCTACTGCTGATCGCCGCTACTGCAATGCGCTTCTGGGCGATAGATGCCAATTGGCTTATCTGCTCGGCATTACTGGCAGGGGTCGCAATCGCCCTCATTCAAACCATCATGCCCGCCATGATTAAGCTTAATTTCGGTGAACGGGTCCCCTTAATGATGGGGCTTTACGTCACCGCCATTATGGGCGGCGCCGCATTAGCGGCGAGCAGTGCGCCTTTTATCGGGATGAACTTAGGTTGGCGCGCGGGTCTAGGTCATTGGACTTGGCTAGGCATATTCGCACTCGTGCTGTGGCTCCTGATTAAACATAAAGCTGCACTACCGAGCCAAGCAAAAGAGCAAGCTTTGCAGCTTAACTTTTGGCGTTTTCGTCGCAGTTGGCTATTGGCGATATTTTTTGCATTAGGCACAAGTTGTTATGTCTGCGTACTTGCATGGTTAGCCCCCTACGCGGTCGAGCTAGGTTATAGCCAAACTCAATCTGGATTAGTGTTAGGTTTTTTAACCAGCATGGAAGTGATCGCGGGCTTAGTGTTTCCTTGGCTTGCCAGCAAGTCGACGGACAGACGCGCCATCATAGCCCTACTCTGCTTGCTACAACTCATTGGCTTTATGGGACTGGCACTCGCCCCTCAAGTATCGCTATTTTTATGGGCGGGACTTGCAGGATTAGGTATTGGCGGGATTTTTCCACTCGGGCTGATTGTCACTATGGATCATCAACAGAATCCTATGTTAGCAGGTAAATTAACCGCCTTCGTGCAGGGTGTGGGATATACCATAGCGGCTATCTCGCCTTGGATTGCCGGATTAATTCGCGATAATTTCAACAGCTTTAACAGTGCTTGGTTATTACTCGGTGGCTTAAGTGTGATCACGTGGATATTATCTTGGCAATTTAATCCGCAGGGCTATGCACGCCAATATCAAATCACCCGCTGCGTATCTTAACTACCTAACTCAACATAAAAAAACCACCATGTCGGCTAACGATCATGGCGGTTTTTATTGTGTTGAGCTAAATAAATCGCGCTCACACTAAGCGAAACTTAAGACTTTTTAACGAAGCACGTCAGAATCACAATACGAGTACCGTTAACGCGGCCTTCGATATGCTCTGGGTTGTTGGTCAAAGCAATGTTACGCACAGCTGTGCCACGCTTAGCTACAAAGCTAGTGCCTTTCACGTTTAAGTCTTTGATGATGACCACAGTATCGCCAGCATTGAGCACTGCACCATTACTGTCTAACGTTGGCGTAGCATCGTCACCTGCTGCGGCAACTTCGGCATCACCCCACGCTTTTAAATCGTCTTCAAGATAAAGCATATCCAGCAAATCTTGCGCCCAGCTTTCGCCATTTAAGCGCTTAAGCATACGATATGACATCACTTGAACTGCCGGTACAGGACTCCACATGCTGTCATTCAGACAACGCCAGTGGTTCATGTCCATGGTATCCGGTGCCGCAATTTGGCCACTGCAGGTTTCACAAATCATGATCTCATTGTCACGGCCATCGGAGGCTGGCAGATCATAAATAGAGAGTTCAAGCTCGCTGCCACACAGTTCACACTTGCCGCCACAGCGACTTAGCAATTCATTTTCAGTCATTTTTCTGTTCTATATGCCTAGTAAAACGCGGATTATGCCATAAACTGGCATTTTTCGGCAGGGGGCTGAGGCAATATAACCCTATTTTTTATGAGCTATATATGCCTAGTCCACACAGCCTTGGTGATTAGTCTTTAAAATTCATAGGCTAAACTCAAACGAACATCACGCCCTGCGGCGGGTATCCCATCGGAGAGAAACGGCACCACTTGCAGATCCGTAAGATTTTTTACCATCAAACGCACACTTAATCCCTTTAAGATGGCTTGAGGTTCATAGGCGAGATACACATTCTGTAGGAAATAATTCTCGCTTGGCGACTCGGCATTAAAGATATCACCGTGGGGAACATTGGTTTGCGCATCATACCAAGCGCCCTGCCAAGCGATAGAAATGTCATCTGTGATATACATGCCTAAACGCAAACGAATATCGAGCGGGGCTATGTTAGCTAAATATTCATCGTCATCTTGGCTGTCTCTGAGTGACCCATTGTGCTGTCCTTGCAGCCATGAAACCGCAAGATCACTGAACACATCTTGATAGCGATATTGGGCTTCAAAATCGGCACCGTAAATATGGTAACCATCAAGATTTGTATAACCACTTTGAATTAACTGGGTTTTATCAGACTTAGCTCCGCGGCGCTGGGCAATATCATCACGACCTAAATTGGCAAACAGGGTGATTTGCGTCGACAAAGCATCCTCATTGGCAAGTACATGCTGATGCTGCGTCATTAGGCCTAATTTGAAGGCATGTAAGCGTTCGACATCAATGTCGCGACTCGTGCCGGTAATGCTGGCTTTAGCGTATTGCACGGCATAAATCTCATCCACCACAGGGGCTTGCAAGCTATAAGCGTAATCAAAGTTTAACCGAGCGTGATTTGTCAGTTGATAATCTATGCCTAATCTGGGTGAGAACCCCGAATGATGGGTTGAGCTATAGTCATGGCCCGCAGCAATATCATTGTAATCTGGTGCAATATTTGGTCGACCTATGCTGTAGATAAAGTCATATCGCAGCGAGGGAGTCACAGTTAAGTCATTAGTAAGATGAATTGCATCGCGAATATAGGCAGCATAGGTATCTTGACGGCCTTCAGGTTGGTAGTAAGGTGTGTACCAGCCAAAGTTTTTCTCGGGATTTGTTTCATAACTTTTGTTAAACACGAGCGAAGTGCGGTCGAGACTACGGTACTGTAATCCTGTGGTGATCTCATGGTCACCAATCAAGCTCAAGTTGTTAATATCAATGTAGTCACGTTTATAGTCTAGCCAAGATTCGTGACCGAAGTTGCCTACGGAAACCGTCATTTTCTCCCACGCGATATCGGGTCTTACCCAGTGGCGTGCATTCGCCGAATGGGAAATCACCACTTGGGTATCGATCAGGGGATTACTCGGCGAATAGCGATAATTTGCCGACCAAGTGTTGTCTTCATAGGTGTTGTAGGCGGTTGTGGCATACAGAGCCTGCTCGTAGGAACCGTACTTTTTGATGTTGTAGTCCGAAATTGCAGGCATAGGGCCACGGCGGTTAGCCCAAGGTTTGCGGCCCTCATCAAGATAATGGGTCACGCTCAAGGCTAATTGGTGATCGCCCTGCGCATAATCCATCTTACCTAGGTAGTTATCTTGCTCATAGCCCGAATATTCAAACTCTTCACCATTGGCTAAAGTGACATCCCCCGCATCGCGACGCGTAAGATGCAGCAAGCCAGATAGATGTGAATTCACGCGGCCATAAACGGTCCCCGTATAACCCATAGCGTCATTATTGCTGGCGTAGCTGGTTTTGACTCGAGCGCCAAGGGATTGATCATATTTAAGAAAATCATCGGCCGATTTAGTGACCACATACATGGCACCACCAAAACCGCCATTGCCCGAGCGCACATCATGGGCACCTTTAATCACTTCCACTCGCTTGATGAGATCAGGATCGAGGAAAAATGATCCGTAACGATACTGCTCAAATCCCACCGGAGCATTATCCACATAAACGTTAAAATCTTCCGTCTCGCCAAAGCCCCAAATATTAATCCGCTCACCGCCACTGCGGGTACCGCCATCGATATGCGCCCCCGCCATATCATCGATCACTTCGGCGAAAGTTGTCGCCTGCATCTCCTCGATTTGTTCCATGGAAATAATCGCTTCACCGGGTTTAGCGACTGTGATGGCCCTGCGATATTGCTGCCCATGAACCTGCAGGATCTCAATCGGCTCAACCTTAGGCTCGCCCAATACCTCAGCGGCGTACAACGGCATTGAGGGCAATATACATAATCCCATAAGCGACAGATTTCTATTCGCTTTCCACTTATCACACTTAGGCAGGCAACCCATTCAACGTCATCCTATTAACAAACCAATCTAAAAATAGGGCGGCATTATAGGCACTAACGAACAAGATAAGAATAGTTCTCACTTAGCTTTACGTGTAAATAACCGACTTATTGAAAACAAGGTAGAAGCGGCACAATGCAAAAATTTAAGTGAAGATCTTGCCGAAGGATGGCAGTATTGACACCCAACTTGGCAGTCTTAACTATCGTGTTTTAACTATAGTGTCTTAACTATCGTGAGTAAGAACGAGCGGGCGATACGGGAGGATATGTCAGCACAACTCACCTTGCTCCTCAATCGGCATTAATACTGCTTATGCTCGGTTTATCTGCATTAATAAGGTTCCCTGATAATGGCCACTCTAACAACTAAAATCCCTATTGCGACTGGTGCAACGTTCAGCGCTGCGAGCCTGCAATTTTTAAATCAACTGGCACAAAACAACTCCCGCGACTGGTTTAAAGCCCATCAGGCGGAATACGAAGAAACAGTGCGAACGCCTGCGCTGCAGTTTATCGAACAAATGCAGCCCAGTATTCTCGCCCTCTCACCTAGGCTCACTGCCGTACCAAAAAAAGTCGGCGGCAGCTTGATGCGTCCCCAGCGAGACAGCCGTTTTAGCAAAGATAAAACACCCTATAAAACCAATGTTGGCATTCAATTTCGCCATTTTCAGGGCAAAGACGTGCATGCGCCGGGACTATATTTACACATTGCCGAAGATGGCTGTTTTATTGCAGCAGGGATTTGGCACCCAGAATCGAAAGCCTTAAATGCCATTCGCACTTGCATCGATGAGAATCCCAACGGCTATAAAAAGGCGCTACAAACCTTACAAAGTCATGGATTTAATATGGATGGCGATAGCTTAACTCGACCACCAAAGGGATTTGATAAAAACCACCCTATGCTGATAGAGCTAAAACGAAAAGATTTTATCGCAGTTAAAAATATCGCCTTTGAGGAACTCTGCCGCCCAGATGCAGCCAGTTTTTGTGCCGAGCAGTTTGCACACTGCACTCAACTGATGGCCTATATGTGTTTTGCGCTGGACTTGGACTTTTAGAAATAGCTTTTAAAAATAAACTTTTAAAAAATAGATTTCTAAAAAACATGGCCTAGGCAAAAAACTAGGCCAATCAAACTATGTCATTTGCAGTTATGCCGTCTGATTAGCACTCAAACTACGTAAATAGTCTTGCAATACAACAAACGCATTGTCTAACAACTCATATTCGCCCGCCTTGCCTAACACTCTAATCCCTTGTAATTGCAGCACTAAAAAAGCAGCAACTTGATGTGGTTGCACATGGGCTAATAGCTCTCCACGCGCTTGGCAAACTTGTAACACTTGGGTGAATGAGGTCTGTAATCGACAAAATAATCGCTGACATTCCTGCAGCACACTTTCATCGTTAAGGCTCTTTTCGAGCACAGCATTTTGCATAAAACAGCCATACTTTTGCTCCCGCTGCAAAGCAACAAAGCGCGCTAAATAAGCTTCTATTTCAGCTAAGCCCGCTTTTTCATGCAGCAAAGTATCTGAGGCACCAAAAGAGTAGTTATCAAGGTAGAAACTGAGGCACTCGCGATAAAGATTCTGCTTGTCGCCGAAACTGTTATAGAGACTAAATCGATTAATGCCTAAATGGCCGACGAGATCGGAAATCGAGGTTTCGGCAAAGCCCTTTTGCCAAAAAAGCTCCATCGCCAATATGAGTTTTTCTTGCCGATCAAAATTACAACTCCGTGCCATAGCCTTCGACCTAATCTCTTGAATACGCGTTCACGTTCAGCTTCACCATTCCTCTTTACTACAGAAAGTTGAGGAGAAAACATTCTTGACTGATCGTTTAGATATGGCGTAAATTCTAACCTAACCGATCGTTCCGTTAAAGCCTTATATGCTCAAATCGAGCATAAAGCACTGATAAAAACTAAAGGACTTTAGATGAAACTCTACGAATTAGCTCCGACTCCCAGCGCACGCCGCGTCAGTATTTTTCTTGCGGAAAAAGGCATAGAAGTGCCAAGAGTGAACGTCGATATCCGTGGAGGGGATAATTTAAGCGCTGAGTTTAAAGCCAAAAGTGTAAATGGCCGCATTCCACTGCTCGAACTCGATGATGGCAGCTACCTGTGTGAATCTGTTGCCATTTGCCGCTATTTAGACGAAATCCACCCGAGTGAACGTTCACTGTTTGGCAATACGCCACTTGAGCGCGCCAAAGTAGAAATGTGGCAACGTATCATAGAGTTACAAGGATTAATGGTTGGGTTTCAAGCCTTTCGTAATTTAAGCGGCGTCTATAAAGACAGGGAAAATTGTGTCGAGTCTTGGGGCGCAGAATCACGCCAAAGGGTCATTGACTTCCTACCAACCTTAGACCAACAATTGAGCAAGTCACCCTTTGTGGCAGGCGATGCATTCAGCATTGCCGATATTTCGGCTTACGTTTTTATCAGCTTTATTAAGAATTTAGATATTGAAGTCACTGACAGCTTGCCGCATCTCAAGGCTTGGTTCAACACTATGGCGCAGCGTCCTGCCATAGTATCGTTAACCCCTAAAAAATAGCGGCGCTAATGCCTGATAATGAATATTCATGGGCACTAAAGTGAGTAGCTATAAGCGTTATAACCTAAAGGAATTATCATGATAGATTTATACACAGCCGCGACCCCTAACGGTTTTAAAATTTCCATCGCACTGGAAGAAATGGGACTTGAATATCGCGTCCACAAATTAGATTTCAGCACCAATGAGCAAAAACAGCCCGAGTTTATTGCCATCAATCCCAATGGTCGCATTCCCGCCATTATCGACCGCGATAACGCGGATTTTGTGGTATTCGAATCGGGTGCGATTCTGCTGTATCTCGCCGAAAAAACAGGTAAATTCCTGCCAGCCGATCCTAAAAAACGCTCGCAGGTGATCCAATGGTTAATGTTCCAGATGAGCGGCGTCGGTCCCATGATGGGACAAGCCAACGTATTCTTTAGGTACTTCCCTGAAAAAATCCCCGCAGCCATTGACCGTTATCAAAAAGAAGGTCGACGTTTATTCGAGGTTATGAATACTCAACTAGCTACAAATCAATACCTTGCTGGTGACGAATACACGATTGCCGACATCGCAACTTGGCCTTGGGTGCGGATCCACGAGTGGAGCGGCATCAATATGGAAGGTCTGACACATTTGCAACGTTGGTTAGATGAGTTAGCGCTCAGACCTGCGTGCCAAAAAGGCATAATCACGCCGCCACCGGTGGAAATGAGCGATGAAGAACGGGCTAAGCAAATCCAAAAAATGGTGACGAAATAATCACCTTCCAAGCGGTAATTGAGTGATAGTCTGCAAATAACCCTTTGGTACTGAATGCACTATGAGTCTCAGTGACTCAACCACAAAAAGCCCCGCAAGTTGATGCGACTTTGGGGCTTTTTTTCTGCCTGTTATCGGGCAAAACTGCTACACTCTGCGCCACTTATTTTTCCCCTCTGTTACAGTTATGCCTCCTACATAAGGCGCAGCCACAGAGAGCATAATTCAGGCTAAATTTATGGGTAATCCAAGCAGCTTCTCTTCCGGTAAAGCATCCAACTCAAACACATCGTCAGCATTAAATGCAGAGGCAAGCACCCCAGCGCAAAAACGCGCGCTCAGTTACGCCAGTACAATTAAGCAATTATTCGATGAAATTCAAAGCAGTAAAATGCCCGCAGACCGTATTCTGGCAAATTACTTTAGAGAACATAAAAAACACGGCTCGAAGGATCGTAAAGTCATCCGTGAATCTTTGTTTAGTCTATTTCGTTGGTGGGGTTGGTTTCAGCGAATAGGCGATCAACAAGAATCAGCGACTTATTTTGCCAGCCTAAGCGCCAGTGCGTTATTGGAAGCCCATGCCTGGCAAGATATCGCCACTGCTTGGCATGAGTTATCGCAATCGCCTATCGATTATCAACAGGCTCAAGCACTTGCCGTTGACAGTCTCGACGACAAACTCACGCTAATGCAGCATTTATTTCCCGCGACTGAATTTAAACCACAGGATTTATTACCCGACTGGTTCTGGCAAGTGTGCCCTATAGATGCGGCGCAGCAAACGCAATTAATTGCTGCTATGTCCAGTCGCCCGCCGATTTGGGGCCGCGCACAGGGGATCACTAGCCAAGATGTGGCGACACAACTGCAAGCGATAGGTATCGATGCTAGTTATGGTCATTACTTTAACGATGCCATTAACCTTGGCAGCAAGAGTATGAATCTTAATGAAATCGCCCTGTATAAAGACGGTAACATCGAGATCCAAGATTTGGCTTCACAGGTCATAGGGCAAATTTGCGCGCCAGAACCCGATGCCCATTGGTGGGATGCCTGCAGTGGTGCAGGCGGCAAAACCCTGCAGCTACGCTCTTTGATGTTGACTAAGGCTGCTGATAATAAAACACCCTCTACGGGCAGCATTATATCGTCAGATATTCGCTCCAATGCCCTAGAAGAACTGACTAAACGTGCCCAAAGAGCCCACTTTAACGGCATTAGCGTGGCCCGTTGGAAGAGCGATGCCCTGCCGGTACCAGCGGATCATTTCGACGGTGTGTTAGTCGATGCCCCGTGCAGTTGCACTGGCACTTGGCGACGTAATCCCGATATGCGTTGGTTGGATGGTGTTGAAGCCGTGGCAGATAAAGCCGCGTTACAGCTCGATATTTTAAGCCGTAGTAGCCACGCAGTTAAAGCGGACGGCATCCTCGTTTACGCCACATGTTCCTTGTCGCCGCTCGAGAACCAAGACGTGGTGACGGCGTTTTTACAGCAACATCCAGAATTCACGCTCACGCCAATACGCCATCCTTTTACGGGTGAACAAACAGAAATGTTGACCGTATGGCCCTTTGAAGCGAATAGTGATGGTATGTTTGTCGCGCGTATGCTGCGCAGCAAGTAACACTAACTCATTATTTTGTATCAAAACTTGGCGCCTTTCATTCTGGGCGCCAGTTTCAATCATATAATATAATTTCTGATGATAATTACACTTACCCTTTAATTATCATAAGGATAATCCACACATTCCCCATTAAAATCTCAGATACGGCCATTTCAGTGGCAAGATATAGCCTTTGGACAAAACTTTTCACCATCAGTGATGAAATATTTCGCTTTAGCTTCATCTCACCTTTGGGTAAAAAGATCGGGTGCTGCGAATGGCACAGGTATTTTTGGAATTTTGACCATGTCACACTCCTATGAATTTGACGACGATGATGCGCCATGGGGCGATAACGTCAAAGGTAAGCAAAAGAATAAACGCGTGAAACAGCGCCGCAGGGATACTAAGCGACGTTACTCGGACGATAATACAGAGGTGGATTTCTACCAAAATAAATCGAAGTAACTGAATCTAAGTACCCTAGCCCACGGGTTTGTTTAACGAATTCGTTCAGCGCTAAGCCTGCCAAATCTGAGCAAGTTGGATAATATCCAACTTGCTACTCAACCCCCTTATCCCCTCTCAAATTCTTAAAAATTCAATTGTAAAATCAATGGGCTTAATGGCTTATTTGCCCTATGCTTTTTGGGTTATGACTCCCAAGCCATTGGACTTACACTGAAATTTAAGGATGAACACCATGGAAAAACAGCGCCCCGACTTTATTTATCCCCAAGGCAGTATGTTGATGCACTCGCCCTTAGTGCTAAATAAAGCCGATATGTACGGTTTTTTTCTTAAGGGGAAACGGGAAAACCTGCAACGCTCTATCGATAAAACCCTGAATCAAGTTGCCGGCAGCGCAATGTATTTTAAGGTGCTGTCTCCCTACGTACTGACAACCTTCACTCAAATTGAAAAAGCATATTCCGCTTATCCAGAGGACAGAGCTAAGGGCTGGATCCAAGAAACGGACATCATCACTTGGATCATGGTCGGGCGCCAAGATAGCAGCGACAGTAAACAAATCAGCCAAGTGTATTTTCAGCCACTACACATTTGGGTGAACGATGCCATGGCCTTGATTAATGGCAGAGAACTCTTTGGTTATCCTAAGTATTTATGTGAATACACTATGCCAGCGGTTGGCGAGCCTCTGACGCGATTATCCCTTGATACCAAAAGTTTTTTACATTTCTCACCCGAAACCGAACTTGCCCTGCATCCATTAATTGAAGTGAATTGCGATGCCAAACCCGAGGCACAGCTTTCAACCCTTGAAGCGATAGCTCAAACTTGGCAACTCTTTAAAGAACAAACCGATTTTATTCCAGAACTTGACCAGCTTGGCGAAGAGCAGCTATTTCATCTGTTATTTAAACCCGCTATCGATCAAGTATTTCTAAAACAGTTCCCCGACTCGTCAGGGCAAAAAGCCATTTATCAAGCCATCGTTGCCGCGCCAGCCCAAGTGAATAAAGTGCACAGTGTTGCCCTGCTAAAAAATGATTTTGTCGCGACCATTTTTGATAATGCCAGCTTTCCGTTAAAGGATACGCTCGGGGTCGAGATTGGTGAGCAGCACGTTTTACTCCCTTACCATGTGAACTTCGATTTTGAAGTGCCGCCCGGCGAGGTATTAGTCGATAACTCCGAAATCAAAAAACAGAAAATAGCCATTCTCGGTGGCGGTGTCGCGGCAATGACAGCAGCCTGTTATCTAACCGATAAACCCGGCTGGCAGAATCAATATGAGATTGATGTCTATCAACTCGGCTGGCGTATCGGTGGTAAAGGGGCTAGTGGCCGCAATGCCGCTATGGGACAGCGCATCGAAGAACATGGTTTACACATCTGGTTTGGTTTCTATCAAAACGCGTTTGCCTTAATGCGTAAAGCGTATGAGGAATTGGATAGGCCAGTAAACGCGCCGCTTGCAACTTTTTTTGATGCCTTTAAACCGCATAACTTCATCGTCTTACAGGAAGAAGTTGATGGCCGTTCTGTGAGTTGGCCAATCACTTTCCCAATGCTACCAGGCATCCCAGGTGATGGCACCGAAACCCTCACCTTCTGGAAAGTCGTTAAAGTCGCCTTTGCGTGGATCAAAGAATGGCTCAAAGACATGGATGACCTGCTCGATGCAGATGAAAATGCCATGGGAACACCTAAAAACTGGCTCGATAGCAGCTGGTTTGAACGCTTAAAAGATAAGTTAGAGGATTCGGTCGAAGATGCCAAAGAATCACTCGACGCGCTCGGTGATAAGCTTGAATGCCATTTTAATCAAATGATTGGCCGCGAGTGCGATGAGCATGTACACAGTGAAAGTGACGATGGTTTTGTAGAATCAGCTGTCGATGCCCTGCATCAAAGACTCGTGAAACGTTTTAGCGGACATTTAGATAATAATGACGAACTGCGCCACTTATATATAGCCGCCGATCTGGGCCTCACGATCCTCAAGGGCATGTTTGCCGACGATGTATTTGAAAAAGGCTTTGATGCCATCAATGGCTATGATTATCGCGAATGGTTAACCAAACATGGTGCAAGCCTTAAGTATACAGTCGACAGTGCGCCAGTGCGTGGTTTTTACGACTTAGTGTTTGCCTATGAGAAAGGGAACTTCGACAAACCCAATGTCGAAGCGGGCACAATTATCCGCGCTATGCTGCGTATTGCCCTGTGCTATCAAGGTGGCGTGATGTGGAAAATGCAGGCGGGTATGGGTGATGTTGTGTTTACACCTTTTTACGAAGTGCTCAAACGCCGCGGAGTCAACTTCCACTACTTCAATCGCATCGATAATCTCGAATGCCGTAATCAAAGCGTTCAAGCGATTGAGATCACTGAGCAAGTAGCTCTGGCGCCGACTGTCGCAAACTATGCTCCTTTAGTCGATGTGAAAGGTCTCGCTTGCTGGCCGAGTACGCCCAATTATGAGCAACTTGAGCCTGAACAAGCTGCACTGCTTAAAGCCCATAATATCAATCTTGAACACTTCTGGAGCGATTGGGACAGCGTGTATGAAACTCACTTTGGCAAAGCCCTGCCGAAAAAGCGTTTAGTCAAAGGCGTAGATTTCGACAAAGTGATCTTCGGTCTATCCATAGGTTCTGTGCCCCACGTGGCGAGTGAAGTCATGGCACAAAGCCCAGCCCTCAAGCTTTGCGTTGATAAGGTGCAAACTGTCGCCACTCAAGCCTATCAACTGTGGATGAACCAAGATCTGAATGGAATAGGCTGGCCTAATTACTCTGAAGATGGCGAGGAACCCGTATTATCGGGCTTCACCGAACCCTTCGATACTTGGGCATCGATGAACCAACTACTAGACAAAGAAGATTGGCGCGGCTTAGAACCTAAAAATGCCAGTTACTTTTGCTCGGCATTGCCTGTCGAGGCCTATCCACCAAGCTCGGATGTAGATTTCCAACAACGGAAAACCTTAGAAGCAAAAGCGGGTGCTATCCATCAACTCAATACCGAAATCCATAAACTTTGGCAAAATGTCGGTGATAGCTTCCCTTGGGAATGGTTACACGATGAACAAGGCCGTCAAGGAGTTGCCCGCTTCGATAGCCAATATTGGCGCGCAAATGTAGACCCATCCGAGCGTTATGTCTTATCGGTTAAAGACAGCTCGCAGTATCGCATCACGACAGATGGCACAGGGATAGATAACCTGTATATGACGGGCGATTGGATAAAGACAGGCCTTAATGCGGGCTGCGTCGAAGCGGCGACGATGGCGGGAATGTACACATCAAAAGCGATATCGGGTCATCCTGCAGTGATTAAGGGCGAAAAAGACTTCTAAGCTCGTCCTTAAATCTAGCTAAGTCGCAAACTTGGACACTGCTCAATCCAAGCAAGATGAAGCTAATAAATCTAAGATAAAAACATAAACGGCGCAGATAAATTCTGCGCCATTTATGTTTTCTAATGCTCTACTTAAACCATTACTTTAAGTTTTTCAATAGCTAGCTTAAATGTAGCCTCACATCGACACCGCGAGTATCTGCATACTCTTGACGACGCTTATCCATACGCGATTGATATAAGTGAGTGTCAGCAGAACGCAACCACTCATGGGGATCTGCGACCTCAGTGTTTAACGACATCCCAAAACTACACTGGCAATCTTTAAAACCATGGCTTGCTAATTCTTCACCTAAGCCACTCAAAGCACTCTGTAATAACTGGATACCAGCAGAAGGCGTCACAATCACAAACTCGTCACCACTAATACGATAAACCTTCATGTGCGCTAAGTCTGTTGCTTGCAATAACTGCACTATCAACAGCAATAATCTATCGCCTTCTTGATGGCCGAGTGTTTCATTGACACTTTTCAGACTATCGATATTCAATAGTGCTAACGCCATCGGTTGCACGACTTTATCGGAAAATCCTAATTGTGAGTTCATATATTCGTCAAAAGCATAACGATTACCGACTCGCGTTAATCCATCTAAACGTGCCTTTTCCCATGCAATCGCTAACTCTTCAATATGCGCCTTACGTTCCTCAGCAAGTAATTTCAGCTTATTCGCTAACGCTAAGGACAGCAGCAACGCATCGGCCGTGCCGCCCATCAGTGTCGCCAGCTCAGCATGTTCGATAAAATCAGGGGTTAACCCCATATTTCCGGGTAAAATAATCACCGCAGGCAACAGCAAGCAAGTAAAGGCAAGAATAAAATAACGCGCAGGAGCAAAGCCTTTCATCAAGCACACATTACCGCAGGTAATCGCTAAAGCAATCCATAGCATGATCAGTACAGAGGCAATAATTGCCGTATAGGACAACAACCAAATACTGGTCGGCAGAGCCACAATACAGGCAAACATTAAATACTGACTAAGACGCCACAGCCGCGGTGAGTAACTAGGCAACTGCAGGAAGTGCTTGTAAAACATGATATTAAAAATGGGCAAACTGATGAAAAACAGATGATGCAACTCAAGGTAATGAAAATTAAATAAGTGTGCGGGCAAATGGAAAGTCAGTGCCCAGCCACCAAAATAGGCAAATACGTAAAGGCCATAGTAGAGAAAGGCTTTATCAAGAATAGATATATAAATCAAAATATTATATAAGGCGATAAACAATAAACCGCCCAAACACAACAGCACTGCCATTGCGAGACGGTCAGACATAAGTTGATGATCCGCCACACTTTGCAAGGCTATCTCAGGGGGAGAGGAGTAATAACGGCTACTCAGCTTCACCACCAGCCAATAATCCGTGCCCATATTCAAGGTGACCTTACGGCCATAATCGAATAAAAACTGGTATGGAGCACTGTAGCCACTGTGGGCATGTTGTACGCTGCCGTCACTGCCGAGTATCCAATAATCTACGGATTCAATAATCGAATTACTTGCATCCACTACCCAGTTTGATTGACGTTGATTGACCATCACAGGTGTAATCATCCAATAATCGCCACCGGTTAAGCTGACCGAACTAGCTTCGTCGAGTTGTCCCATCCAATGGGGCACGGTTTCAAACCGCTCAGGAGGCTGTTGATCCGCTTTAACATGGAACAAATACGGGGAGTCCAACGCAATTTCAGCGCTTAATACAGAGGGACTTAATGTCCACAAGAAAAGTAAAAAACACCCAAATAGAGTTTGTTTAAGTTTGTTCATCGGCTTATTTAGTTAAAGGGCCATAGATCATTTTTACAGCTATGAAGAAAATGCTAATGCTGTCAATCTTAGTCGATAGTTGGATTTGTAGGTTAACTTTATGGCTACATTTAGTTTTTTACAATCAGTTAGGCTAAATTAGTCGGATATACCATGCCTTATGATGCTATTTTAGTCTCAAAGTCCAAACTGCGGCATGAAATTCAAGATACACCTTAATACTGACTTATTTTTGCTGGGATCCTATGCAGCCTCTATTGATGATTTTAGCCGCACAACTACTGATTGCCAGCGGTAACCTATTGGTTAAGTTGCTTGAAACCAATGTGCCTGTTTTTCAACTGGTGCTCTACAGGCAATTATTTGCCACTCTGCTTGTACTGCCTTTTGTGTGGCACTTACAGGGTAATCTTAAACTCAGTCCTTTTTACAAAGTGCATCTCGCCCGCGCGCTATTGATTGGACTGGGCAACGCCATTTTTATGCTTGCTATTCTGCATCTTCCGCTCGCAACAGTAACAGCAGTGATTTATACCTCACCCTTGTTACTGCTAGTACTATCGGCCATTTTTTTAAATGAACGAATTGGTTATCGACGCACGGTCGCAGGTCTTATCGGCTTTAGCGGCATTTTGCTTATCAGCCAACCAACAGAATTTAACCTGTACATAGGTTTAGCCTTTTTCGGTGCCATGACATCAGCGTTGAATAGTTTGATTTTAAAGGCCTATTCGACCCATGAACATCCTTTTTCCATGCTCTTTTGGTCTAATGCCTTTGCGATGATATTTCTGATACCTGCGACCTTATACGAAGGCGCCGAATTTAGTTTACCAGTGGCGCAAGTGGGACTGACTTTGGGACTATTTTACATTGCCATGACCTATCTCATCATCCATGCCTATCGACGTGCCGATGCGAGCCAAATGGCACCAGTAGAATATACAGGATTGATTTTTGCAGCCTTGTTAGGCTGGTGGATACTCGATGAAGAACTCAGCCTAGTGATTTTAATCGGTATTGGATTGGTCATTTTCTCATCCATATTGCCAAGCTACTGTGAGCTAAAGGCGAAATGAAAAAGCCGGCGAAGTTAACCTCGGCCGGCTCTTTAATTCGACATCACGATCGCAATACAGCTAAATCAATATGCCTTGTGCTTAGAAACGGAATTTACCGCCAATATACACACCATCTTCGAAAGTAAAATTGCGGGCATCATCGTATTCGAAGGCAATCTTGCGGTAACCAACATAAAGTGCCATGTTTGGCGTTATACGGTATTGCACCTTTGAGTCTAATTCATAATGACCATCAACATTGCCAAATGACAATACAGACGGTGCATAGTAAGCCGCAGCGTGCAGTGAAATATTGGGTCCCATTGATAGTGCATAACGACCACCAACAGAAACGGCACTGCCATTGGGTGAATAGTCAGACCAAAGCTGGCTTAACTGAGCACCAACCTCAAAGTGATGCACACCCGCATCATGGGTCATGTGCATTGCACCTTGAGCGATATGGCCGCCTTCATCCGCATAGATATAACCCAAAACTGCGTTAGTATCTTTGTTCAATTGCAGTTCTAACTCAGTTGAAACCACATCGTTGTTCAACCCAAGATTAAATTCTGACGCATTCACTTGCAGCGCTGCTGCACTCAATAATAAGACACTTGCTACTCTGAACTTAGCCATAAAAAAACACCTCAATAATGACTGTGGGTAATAGCCGCGGATCATACCGAATAAATAAAGAAAATCAGCCTATTTGCGTATAAAGAGGGATTATTTGCGAGGAATATACAAATGTAGAACAAGATGAAAACACATTAAGATCTAAGTCTTTTCACTTACAACACAATTAGACCGATGGGGTACGATCGCCAACTAAAGACTGCATTATCGCTTCAGCATCGACATTAACGCTTAAAGCTAAGTAATACCAACCCACAGTATTTCCCGTGCCACGGATACTCAAATAATTACGCCAAAACTGAAAACCTGCCTTCAATAAATTAGCTTGACTCGACGTGTTCTCGGCGCGAATAGTGGCGTATAAAATCAAGATCCCCAAAGCCTTAGCCACTTCGATACGTTTTTGCGTTAAACCTTGTGCTATGCCTTGACGCCGATAATGGGGCGACACCACCAGATAACCCAATTCACCGACAGTGCCTTTATCGACAGTGCCTTTACCAGCTTTTATCGCAGCGCAACCCACTATCTCACCCTCGATAGTTTTCGCTAAGATCACCGCACGGGAATGGAAAAAGACCTGATGATCCAACGGATGAGCATTATCATCACGCCCATCAATTAATTGTGCCGCCAGCGCTAATTCTTCCGGCTTTTCACCTATAACAAACTGAATGTTATTCATATCCAGATTAAACCGTTAATGTTCCCAACATACGGTGAATGCACACCAAATTGCCGTGCATTCATCTTCCAAACTCACCCAAGAGCCCACGCTACAGATATAACAACGTCGCCATACCTAAGAAAGTAAAGAAACCCACCACATCGGTCACAGTCGTTAAGATCACTGAACCCGATAACGCCGCATCTTGATTAAACTTCTGTAACACCATAGGCACTATCACCCCAGCTATGGCTGCAACGGCCATATTAATCAATATCGCACAACCGATCACTATACCTATCGTCACTTCACCGAACCACCAGCCAGAGACTAAACCTATCACTATCGCCCACAAAAATCCGTTAACTATGCCAATGCCGAGTTCGTTCTTCATTAGCGAAAACAAGTTACCCGCCGAAATCTGTCCCATGGCCATGCCGCGGATCATTAGCGTTAGAGACTGGCTCCCCGCGATACCGCCCATAGAAGCAACAATCGGCATCAACACCGCTAATGCAACCACTTGTGATAGGACATTTTCAAATAAACCAATGGTCGCTGAGGCAAGGAAAGCCGTCAGTAAATTGATCCCAAGCCATACAGCACGGCGCTGAGCACCTTTCATAATAGGGGCGAACAAGTCGTCGGATTCATCCATACCCGCTGTTGCCATCAACTGCGCCTCATAATGCTCACGCACTAATGCCGTTGCGGTTCGTAGCGTCACGCGGCCGATTAACTCTCCGGACTCATCAATCACAGGCAATTCAATTTCGCGGCTGTGCTCTATCGCTTCGGCCGCTTCTAAAAGACTCGTATCGGCGGATAACGCACGGCAGTCCTCAGACAAAAGTGAAATCAATAATTCATCGGGATTATGTTTAAAAATATCATAACGACGAACAGTACCTTGATACTTATCCAGATCATCAACGATAAACAAATTGTCGTTACAATCGAGCTCTATACGGCGAAAGAAGCGCTGCGCTTGAGCAACTGTCGCCTTATCACTGAGCACCAACATTTGATGATCGGTATAACGGCCGATTTCATTCTCAGAATATTGATCATAAAGTTCGAATCGTTGTCGCTGACGCTCCCCCATCTGAGCCAAGGCACGATCGGTAAAACTTTCAGGAAGATAATCACTCCACTCAATTAAATCTTCAGGGCTTAATTGCGCAAATAACAGATCCACTTCATTGTCAGGCATCCGCTTCAGGATCCCCATGCGTGGATCGGCACGCATCAGGCTCAGCACAGTCACTCTGTCAGCAAATTCAACTTGCTGCCAACGCTCATAACGCTCATCCAAGGGCAAGGACTCAAGCGCTAAGGCTATGGTTCCAGGTTCTGAGTCATTCAGAATTTCACTAAACACTTCAGCCTGTTCTTCGCCTTCAACTTCAGTGAGTTGTTGAACTACTTGCCCCACATCCGCTTGCATGTTTGTTTCGTATTCTGCGTCATTTTCTATCACACAGATGCCCTTTTCTTTAGCCACAAAATTGCTGTAACTATATTGATAATTAAGTAAATTAGCAAACTCACAAAATAAATTGCGCGCAATTATATTGCTAAAAATTATTTTAAGGTTTATGCTGTTTGGCTAAGATCCTACGGAGGTGAACATGACTACGAATATATACAGCCAATCAGCAACAGACATTCAAGGCAACACGGTAAGCTTAGAGCAGTATCGGGGCAAAGTACTCTTAATCGTCAACACCGCCAGTGAATGTGGATTTACACCGCAATACAAAGGATTAGAAGCGCTATATCAAAAATACAAAGATCAAGGATTAGTGATTTTAGGCTTTCCTTGCAATCAATTTGGCGCCCAAGAAAAAGCCGATGAACAAGGCATTCAAGCCTTTTGTGAATTGAATTTTGGCGTGACGTTTCCGCTATTTTCTAAAATAGAAGTGAATGGCGAACATACGCATCCACTTTATCAATACCTTAAGAAAGCCGCTCCCGGCGTATTAGGCACTCAAGGTATTAAATGGAATTTCACTAAATTTTTAGTTAATCGCCAAGGCGAAGCAATCGAAAGATTTGCATCAACGACCAAACCCGAAGCATTAGAAAGTAAAATTGCTGCTTTGCTAAAATAATTTAATCACTATCTATTTGAAATCTTGCAATTTATAAAAATTTAGATTTATTTTAATTTTTTATGGAACTTTAACCGTACAAGGCCCCTCAAATGTATTGAACAGTGAATGTCTTTTTCATGTTCATCATCTCCCAGGGGCTTCTAGCGCAGTCCCCTTGACCTAGGAATAGGTCATTAGGCAACCATTAGGTTGCCTTTTTTTATCCCTTTATTTTATATGTAATATAAATGTAACAACTAAGTGTGGGCACTCAATATCTCTCAAAAACTTTTTTTGTCTTTTTTCTGATATCGGTGAACTTAATTAAAAATGGCGACTCTGAGTATAGGTAAGGATTAACGGATAAGATTAAATGCACCTTGAGAATGAAATATGTGAAGTCGCAGTTTCATGCACTCAAATGACACAGTTTCTGTTTTATCGCATTGAGTCGAATTGGTTGGTCGTTCATCATCATCTCCCTTTTGGGACGCAATAGAAAACACGCTAGCGCACTGAATTCTATTTGTATCCCGCACTGATTTCCTTGTGGCAACCTTAGGTTGCCATTTTTTTACTCAAATTTCAACAAGCGCTAACGCTAGCTTATAGATTAATAAACTGACACGCGTTTAATTTTTTATCCCCATGATTTTAATGTAGAAAAAATGTAACACTTAAGTGTGAGTACTCAGTATTCCCCAGAAAAATGTCCCATAAAATCTTTTTTAAACTTTTTGGGATTTTTTTCTGATATCAGTGAACTTAATTAAAAATGGTGACTCTGAGTATAGGTAAGGATTAACAGATAAGATTAAATGCACCTTGAGAATGAAATATGTGAAGTCGCAGTTTCATACCCTCAAATGACACAGTTTCTGTTTTATCGCATTGAGTCGAATTGGTTGGTCGTTCATCATCATCTCCCTTTTGGGACACAATAGAAAACACGCTAGCGCATTGAATTCTATTTGTATCCCGCACTGATTTCTTTGTGGCAACCCATAGGTTGCCATTTTTTTTACCTAAATTTCTATAAGCTGAGTGATTTGTCCAATTGAACTTGAATCGAAGGATGATAGCCTGCACGAGCCTTTGTATAGATGTCTTTTAATTCAGAGTGATATCCCGCAATTTGTAACTCAGCATAGAGTGGCCGCACAAATTTACCGCGTCCAATACGCACTAAATAGGCACTTAATGCCGGCAACACAGGATCATAATGATTACGAATAGCGACTCGAAACCAATCACAGGCAATTTCTGCATTAGTCGATTGGGTTAATTGGAAGGTTTCATCCAGATCCATCAATTGAACTTGACTAACGACTTCAGGTAATTGGGTCAGAAAATATTGCCAATGGTGCACTCGCCAATCTTTAACACTTAATCTGCCCGCTGCTGTTCCCTGTAGAAAACACGCCAGCGCATCATCGACTTTATCTAAACTCATGGATGTTGGTCCGCAATAGCCCTTAGGTAAGCCTTCACCATAAATCCACGTTAATAGTTCAGCCTCAGTGATTTTATCTGCATGTAATTGCAGTAAAGTTTGTTTTGCGTACTCGACAAACACTTCAGTGGTAATGGCTTTAAACGCAAAATGATTCACATAAGTGAGTAAAAATTTATCAAATTCTACTCGCCCTAGCCTACGCTCTAAATCATGGACAAACATCGAAGCCTTATCATAAGTAAAACGATTAAAGGCAAGATTAGGATCGTCCTGCTGCACATTAGCGGGTAAAGTTTGCTTACCCGTAGGCAAAGACGCTATTTCTTCTTTTAAGCGACCAAACTCTATCACCCATTCTAATTCTGCCTGTTCTTTGCCGTAGACAGCCTCGACAATACGGTTAGTAAAATAGGTCGTGAAACCTTCGTTTAACCAGAGATCACGCCAAGTCGCATTACTGACCAGATTACCCGTCCAAGAATGCGCTAACTCATGGGCAACGGTTGACACTAAACTTTTATCACCAGCAATGAGCGTGGGCGTTAAAAAGGCTAAACGCGGATTTTCCATTCCACCGAATGGAAAACTCGGCGGCAAGATAATCATGTCATAGCGGCCCCATACGTAAGGACCTAACAATGACTCGGCAACGTCGAGCATGTATTCAGTATCTTCAAACTCTTTTGCGGCGGCCGCTAGCATGCTCGGCTCGGTATACACGCCGCATCTTGGACCTATCGCTTGAAAGGCAATATCACCCACAGCCAAGGCCATTAAATGGGTCGGAATAGGCTGTTCCATCTCAAAGTGAAACACACCATTAAGTGGCGTATCGGGATGATTCATCGCGCTCATAACGGCGCGCATGCCTTTGGGCACTTGCACCTTAGCATCAAAAGTGATCCGCACCTTAGGCGTATCTTGTAATGGGATCCAACTGCGGGCATTGATCGGTTGCGATTGACTAAAGAGGTAAGGTAACTGTTTACCCGCGGTTTGCTCAGGCGCTAGCCACTGTAATCCTTGGGCGGACGGAGAGGTTTGATAGTGAATACAAATCTGCTTGCAAGGAGATTCTGGTAACGTGATACACAATTTTTGCCCGAGTATGGGGTCAGCTTCATTAAGCACAAAATCGAGCGGTTCTTCATCCATTTCTGTTAATACATTCACCCCCTCTGTAGCATTAAAACAAGTCACAGCGAGTATGGTTAGATCTCGACTATCAAGCCAAAGCTCTGTTACATCACACTCAAGAAAATCCAAGGACAGCGTCGCTTTAGCGAAAAGACGCTGCGCGTCAAAATCCACCATGACATCCAAAGAGACATGGGTCACTTGCACTTGTTCGGTATTCGCAAAAGAATGGTAATCTCGGGTTAAATCCCAAGGGGCTACATCAGCTAATGTACTCTTAGTTGGTTGCAACACTGTCGCCTCGATATTCAAGTTTTGAGCGGTATGTTCTAAATAGTGGGTTATGAGTTACCTTGCTGTGGTGACGGGCTTGATAACTTATCACTAATCATTGGGAGGTATTATCGACTGCAAATTTACTCAGAGGCAAATCGTAACTGAGCTCTAGAGCTCCTTAGGAACAAGTTTTTTGTAACAGTTCATCTTTGGGTGTAGGTACCGAGTTTGCAATAAGCTATCTCTAGCTTGCTGGATTTATCGGTAGTCACAGTAGAAGCAGCTAAAATTGAGACGTGCAAACTTGGCAAAAATCGAGTCAGCCTCTTTTTATAAAAACAAAATGCAAAATTATTTAAAATATTTCGCACTTTCCCTGAACTAATTTGATGATGCTGAGTCAGATATTATGAACCGAATCTTTGTAATGAGTTTCTTCGTTCATCATCATTCTCCTTTAGATGGTTTCTAGCGCGACCGTCCCAAGATTCCGAATTGGAATTTACAGCAACCTACTTAGGTTGCTTTTTTTATGCCTTTAATTTGGTCTAAACCTGACATCATTACACATTTAAAACCACAAAAACAAAAAGGACCTCCTGAGAGGTCCTTAATTAACAAGCCATTTGACTTACAAGCGAATACCTACTTGCTCTAAATCTTTAGCAACTACGCTATTAGGCACTGGCACATAGCCATCTTTCTCTACCACTTGCTGACCTTGCTTAGACAACACATAACGCAGGAATTCTTTTTCCATTGGTGCTAAGTCTTTGTTTGGTTGCTTGTTCACGTAAACGTATAAGTAACGTGATAGTGGGTAAGTACCATTAGCCGCGTTTTCAGCTGTAGCTTCGATAAACTCATTGCCTTTCTTAGCGATGGCAACAGCTTTAACACCTGCAGTTTTGTAACCGATACCTGAGTAGCCAATCGCATTCAAAGATTGAGAAACAGATTGCACAACAGAAGCTGAACCAGGTTGCTCGTTTACGTTAGCTTTAAAGTCACCTTTACAAAGCGCGTGCTCTTTAAAGTAACCGTAAGTGCCCGATACTGAGTTGCGACCGTAAAGTTGAACGTCTTTGGCAGACCAGTTACCGTCTAAGCCTAAATCGCCCCAACGTTGGATGTCACTGCTACCACATTTGTGAGTTGAAGAAAAAATGCCATCAACTTGCTCAACGCTTAAGCCTTTGATTGGGTTATCTTTGTGCACGAATACGGCTAAAGCATCGATAGCAACACGAATCGCAGTTGGCTTATAACCAAAATGCTTTTCGAACGCTTCAACTTCATTAGGCTTCATCTTACGGCTCATAGGACCGAACTGTGAAGTGCCTTCAGTCAACGCTGGTGGCGCAGTAGAAGAACCCGCCGCTTGGATCTGAATGTTGACGTTAGGGTACATTTGTTTAAATTCTTCTGCCCAAAGTGTCATCATGTTGGCTAAGGTATCTGACCCTACAGATGATAAGTTGCCAGATACACCGCTCGCTTTTTCATAAGTAGGCAAAGATGGATCAATCGATGCCATCGCAGTGGCAGAGAATACACCAGCGGCTGTTAGAGTAATCGCGCCGACAAGCTTTTTCAGTTTCATTATGTGCTCCAGTAGTAAGCTAACTAATTTGTAACTTAAGTTTCTTCAGACGCAGCCAGTATCAATCGCTACAATGACAATTCTATGTCCGTGATATGACACTTAAATGACAATGCACTATTTATCGCTTTTTTCTGTCATTAATACCAATCACATTAAATATCTAATCAGTTCAGAGCCTCACAGGCATTTCAATCCAAGGCGCATTGACGCAGAAATGGTCATTCATGCAACACCGGAGTGGGATGCCTGTGTGGCTCCCGAAGGGCGGCTGATGTTAACGGCATGGCAACGCGCTTTATACTGCGTTAAAGGCTTTCGACAGAGCACCACTCTGCCTTCAAGCCTTCGCCTTGTCTAAAGCGCGTTGAATCCCCGCTGAATGAACAGATATTTAATACTATTGGTATAATAAAGACTCAATAAATCTAGAAATAAAAACAGGCCCTAATGGCCTGTTTTTATTATTTATTGTAAATATTTCACTCACACATACTATTTCTTACGTTCGATAAGATGCAAAGGGATAATAAAGCTAAAAGTACTGCCTTTACCGACTTCACTGCTGATTTTAAGCTTACTGTGATGGTGGTTAAGCGCATGTTTTACTATCGCTAAACCTAAACCACTACCACCGGTTTGCCTTGAGCGCGCACTGTCTACCCGATAAAAGCGTTCTGTTAATCGACCAATATGCTGAGCCGCAATACCTTCACCCGTATCCGTTACGCTAAAGATGGCACCCGTAGCCACACTGCACCACTGCACTGTAATTTTCCCGCCAGGTTCTGTGTAACGAATCGCATTAGAAATCAAGTTAGAACAGGCACTTCTCAGCTGCAATTCATTGCCGTGAGAATCAAGTCCAGGCTCACAATAGAAACTCAACTCATACTTATCTTGTGCCAGCGCCTTAGCTTCCTCCTTGAGCACCTCCATCAACTGCGTCATATTCACAGTGTTTTCGAGGTTAATATCCGCCGCATCTTCAATTCGCGATAACATCAATAGCTGTTCGACCATAGATTGCATTCGTCGTGTCTGCTGCTGCATCAATGCTAACGGCTTGACGTTCATCGAATCAGGCTCAGCCATGCTTTGCATCATTTCGAGGTAACCCTGTAGCACAGTGAGCGGCGTTTTTAATTCATGCGACACATTCGCGACAAACTCTTTTCGCATTCCCTCAAGCTGACGTATACGAGTGATATCCCGCGCAATTAACAGTAGCTGCCTGTCACCGTAAGCCATGATACGGATTTCAAGCAAACGCCTATCCGATACCGGCGAAGGTAACTCCAGCGGCTCTTTGTATTGTGCGGATTTAATGTAAGCAGAAAAATCAGGATGACGGATTAAATTATCGATTCGTTGACCATTATCCTGTGGCCACACAAAACCGAGAATGAGTTGCGCTAACTTGTTGCACCATAAAATATTATGTTCTGAATCAAGCACGACAGCGGCATCGGGTAACGCCTCTGCACCTTGACGGAATCGTGCCAGCAGTGCGGCCAGTTGACCGACACGTCGACGATTCTTCCCTTGAAGGCGATAAATACCGTTAAATACACCTTCCCAGCTCCCACTGCCCTGCGGCGGCGTGAGTTTCCTATCCCGCCATAACCAAAAGTTAAGCCGTGATAATTGTCGGTAATGCCAGCAAACTAACCCTAGCGTGCCGATAAAAAGTATCCAGAGAAGTTTCCCTACCAATAAACCTATTAGCGCGCAAAGCAGTAGATATAAACCTAAGCGCGTAAACAACCGATACCCTGAATAAGAGTCAGACATAAATAAACCCAAACATCAGGCTAAATAAGAGGAGCACAAGATAGCGTAAAAGCTAACTTGTGCCTAACAGTTATTCAGCACTAAATGCGTGTAGAGAAACGATAACCAGCGCCACGAACCGTTTGGATCAAGCGATCATGACCAGACTCTTCAACGGCTTTACGAAGGCGTCTGATATGCACGTCAACGGTTCTGTCTTCAACATACACATTGGTGCCCCACACATTATCGAGCAGCTGTTCACGGCTGTAAACACGCTCAGGATGGGTCATGAAAAAGTGTAATAAACGAAATTCGGTTGGGCCCATATCTAATACAGTTTCACCCACACTCACCCTGTGACTCACAGGATCGAGCATTAAGCCCTGTACATCAATGGTTTCTTCTAAACGAGTCGGTGCACTGCGACGCAATACGGCTTTAATACGTGCGACCAGCTCTTTAGGGGAAAAAGGTTTAGTGATGTAATCATCGGCGCCAACTTCGAGGCCTTTGACTTTATCTTCCTCTTCACCGCGGGCGGTTAACATAATGATCGGAATTTGGCGCGTAAACTCATCTTGCTTTAAGCGTTTCGCCAATTGAATACCACTTCCGCCAGGAAACATCCAATCCAATAAAATCAGATCGGGGTAAGGCTCCTTTAGCAGCGCAATGGCCGAATCAAAATCTTCCGCCGCAGAGGTTGTAAACCCATGCTGTTCCATTACAAAAGTCAGCATCTCGCGGATGGCCAACTCGTCTTCTACTATCAATATCCTTGCAGTCATAAGTGATTTTCTGTCAGTGAATGTCAACACGGCTATTATTAGTCATTTTTATTACAGATTTATGAATAAGCACGCCGCTTGAGCCATATAGTAGTAATATTTGTCATAATAAGTTTATATAACTGTTTGTTTATAGCAATAAAAAAGGAGGCTATATGCCTCCTTAATTGAGTTTTAATGCTGGATTTAGAATTTGTGTTCTAAGCCAACACCAATGTATTTGTCATCATCTGTAGACGCTTCTAACGAACGGTTCGTGTAGAAAGCGAATAGTTTAGTTGGCTTACCTAAGCTGTAGTCTGCACCTACCGACCATGAATCACCAAGTTCTTCCATATCTTGGAACTGAGCTTTTAAAGTAACAGCATCGATATCATAGGCAGCGCTTAATAGATAGCCGTTAGCACTTTCTGCAGTGACTTCAACTGGCATCGACGTTGCAGAATCAAATTTATAGGTTTGCTCTTGTTGCTGGTACATACCACCCAGTTTAATACCGACTAACTTAGCTTGTAAGCTGGCACGAACAATCTCATATCCAGACACATCTGAGTCATAAGCAAGAGATGCATAAACGGGTGTTTTCTTCAGTTTCGCATCACCATACATGGCCGCTAAGCTAAAACCATCTTGAGCAAATTGACCTTTTACATCATTTCCTTCGGCAACATAGGTAACACCGAATACAAAATCACCAAAGGAAGGCGTAAGGTAAGTCGCCGTTTGAGCAGCGCGAACTTCACCCTTGAACAGCTTACCTAAGTCACCTGAAAGGTCGTTAAACTGATCAACATCACCTTGAGAAATTTTCAACAAGGTATCATTACGACCCACAGAGAACGAACCAAATGCGCCTTTCAAACCAACAAATTGGTTACGTGCAGTAAAGTTATCGCTTGATGCTGCACCTGTATCAACTTGATATTCCACTGTGTAGAAAGCTTCCAGCGAGCTAGACAGCGCAAAATCACCCTTCACACCAAAACGAGAAGCATTACTTTGAATAGTTGTTGTAGCATCACCTTTCTCATCATTTGATTGAGCAGTGACATTCAACTTACCATAAACAGTCAGTGGCTCAGCGGCATTAGCTGAAGCCAGAGTTGCAGAAGCTAGCGCAGAAGCAAGTAGAGTTTTACAAAAAACGTTCATCATTTAATCCTTTCGACGTTATGTTCGTCTTGGTTATTGGTTTGGAACGACCGAAAGTTTGCAATGAATGTGTTTCAATTTTATTTCAATTGTGACCATTAACGTTGGCATGCAAAAAAGCTGACGCGAAGCCAGGCATAAAACCCAGTAAAAATGAGGGCTGCAGCTAAGCTAATTATTATGTTACAGTTTAATGAATTCTGATCCTCAGTTAAAAATCAGCTATTGAACACAGGTTTACCCCGCCCAAACTATGCCGTAAACTGCCACTTTAATTTTCAATGGGCGCCTCTTATGTGGTTTAAAAATCTTACTCTTTATCGTTTCAATAAACCTTTTGCCGTCGAAACCGAAGCGCTAGAAACTGCGTTGGCCGATTTCACTTTCTCCCCCTGCTCAAGCCAAGATGTCAGTAAATTTGGTTTCTCAAATGCGTTAGGCAAAAAAGGCAGTTCTTTGGTCCATAGCGCTGACAATCGCCATCTGATCTGCGTGACTAAAGAAGAGAAAATTCTGCCAGGCCAAGTGATCAAAGAAGCCTTAGAAGAAAAAGTGGCTCTCATTGAAGATGAAGAAAATCGTAAACTGGCGAAAAAAGAAAAAGATGCGCTAAAAGATGAAATCATCACTAGCCTACTGCCACGCGCTTTCTCGCGCCGAAGCCAAACCCACGCCTTGATTTTGCCTGAGCTAGAAATGATCCTCGTTGATAGTTCAAGTGCTACTAAGGCCGAAGAATTATTAGCGTTATTACGTAAAGCGCTCGGCAGTTTACCTGTGATCCCACTGAGCTTTAAAGCGCCAGTCGAATCCAATTTAACTGAATGGCTAAAACTTGGCAGCGCACCATTACCCTTTGAAATGCAAGACGAAGCCGAGCTAAAATCTGAAGCTGATGAAGGCGGAATTGTGCGCTTTAAGCAGCAGGATTTGAAAGAAGACGAAGTGTTAGCTCACTTAGCTACAGGTAAGCAAGTACACAAGTTAGCGCTGCATTTCGGCCAATCGATTGCACTATTATTGCAATCAGATGCCAGCGTGAAGCGCCTTAAATTCTCTGAAGAATTTAGAGCAGGGAACGATGAAGTCGGCACTGACGATCCTATGGCTCGTTTAGATGCAGACTTTGCCCTAATGGGCAGCGAGTTAGTCGCCTTGATGCATGCACTCGTGGCCGCCCTTGGTGGACTCGAAGACGCACAAGTTTAAGCAAAACTCGTTAAGCAGACGAGTTCTGCAACTCGCTTGTTAGACTGAGCCGTACAAGATAAGAAAAGGCGCCCCCATCAAAATAATGGTTGCGCCTTTTTTATGACGATTTTACTTTAGGTGGCTTTAAGACAAAGGCATTTAGATGCTAAATATGAAGTCATAACCACATTAAGCTTTAGTCGCTAACTCGCCTTTATTGTCAAACGGCCAATCAATGCCTAACCAAGTCTTGAAGAAAGCTTTTTGCTGTTTAGTCGCTTTTGCATCCCCCTTGAGCACTAGCTTACCGCTTTGTTGCTCGCCAAGGGTGAGCTGTACTTGCTTGATTTTATCGTTGCTAAATAATGTCACCTCTACACTATCGCCAACCTTAAAGTCTTTGATGCGCTTATAGAAACCCGCAGCAGTCACCTTGAGACCATTAATCGCTAATACTTCATCCCCCGCAACTATGCCCGCTTGCCAAGCAGGACCATTACGCAACACTTGGTCTAACACTAAAGAGCCATGGGTGCTGCTCAAGGTCATTCCCGCAAATGCCTCAGCTTTTGAATCTTTACCATAGGACAGATTTAACCCAGCCTGTGATAATAATTCTGGGAAATCTAAACTCATGGGACTATTCACATTGACTTGCCACCAAGGTGCATAATCTTTGCCGGATAAGTCTTTAAGAATGTACTGAACATCACTAACACCATAGCCTTTTGGTACGCGATGTTCTTGATATAAACGACGGTGCACATCGCGATATGAATACTTAAGCTCGGAGTCTTGCAGTAATGAAAAATCTAAGGCTAAAGAGGTTAAGTAACCCTCTGAGTAAATATTTACACTGTGGTTAATGGCATAATCGCCACCGATACTGCTCCACTCCCCTGCACTCGCCTCTGCCACAGATTGAGTTTCACGACCTGGATTGAGTTGGTTTTTCTCGACGCGCTTGGCTAAATCTTCGAGGAACTCTTTAACTGTTATCACTCCAGCCCGCAACAGCAACTGATCTTGAAAATAACTGGTAGAACCTTCAGCCATCCACAGTAATTCCGTCATGTTTTCATGTTGATAATCGTAGGGAACTAATCCCTCGGGGCGATAAGCCTTCACGTTCCAGGTATGGATAAACTCATGGGATGCAGTGCTAATAAAGCGCAGGTAGTCCTTGCGTTCACGGAAACTAAAGCGCGGCAGTTGAATGACAGTAGAGTTTAAATGTTCTGTCGCGCCACTGGCACCACTCGTTGCATGCACCATATAAACGTAACGATCAAAAGGATAATCATCCCAAATCACCTTAGCTTGACCGCTTAAGGCTTTAAGATCCTTTACTATTTTATCCGTGTCATAGTTACCTTCCCCCCAAAACACCAATTCATAGTTTTTACCATTAGCACTAAATTGTTTATGAGTACTCACACCAGTTTCAATCGGGGAGTCGATCAACACATCATAATTAGGGGCAATAAAGGAATGAGCGGCCTTACCCGATGACATCCCAGAGTAACTTTGCCAATTTTTAGGCACTTTTAATTCTACGGATATTGGTTCAGAGCGAAATTGCGGACTGTACATGAACACACCGCTAGCATCTAAATAGGCATGGCTCGCGTCAATATGGCGCACCCTTTGGCCTAATTCATTAGCATACAATTGATAACTGACGGTAACACGGGTTGGCTGCGTGAGCGCCACTTGCCATTCACCGCTCGCGGTGCGCTTCCATTGCAGTTCATGACCTTGACTATCTTTAGCACTAAATAAGCGCACACCATCGGCCAAAGGCAATACTTGATATTTGCCCGTCCGCCACACAGGGAGATTCACCGTAAAATCGTTCGTCTTCACTTCAGGAAAAGTGACACTCACTTGGGCAATATGGTGTTCGGGTTTAATAAGGTCGATTTGGTATTTCACATCGGCCAATACTTGACCCGAAAATAATGCGCTCAATATCAAGATTGATAGTCTGTTGGGTTTCACTCTTGCTTCCTTCTGTTATTATGCTTCTTATGATTTTTCCAAGTATAACAAGTCGATGTAGCATCCTCATTAGGCGCTAACAAAAGCTAACAAAATAAGTTCCTTGACTAAAGGAATGAGGAATCACAGTTCAAATGCAAAAACTCACGGTTATTTTATTTACTTTGTTGCTGTCACTGCCTTTTACAGTCCAAAGCCGAGATCTCGAAGCGGATGAGGTTGAGTTAAGAGAATCACCACAGCAAATGTATGATGCGCTCAACAAAACGATTTCCTTTCCCCTCGCTTTTCAAAACCGTGACCAATTTGAGCGCGCAGCCCAAGAGCAAGGCTACAATCCACTCGAATTTGAACAGATTTTGTATTTGCTGGCCCGCCTCAATATGGAGCCAAACGTTAAAACCAAGGTCGATTTTCAAAACGCAAAAAGCTTGATTGAACTCCTATCGACTGCGGCGCAATCGCCCTACGAACTTGCCATGGTCGCCATGTTAAATGGCCGTTACCTTGGCCGTACGGAACAGAAATATCAAGAAGCGATTGGTCTTTATAATGAAGCGCTCACCCGCATCAACGACAGCTATGACATCGAAGCATTAATTCTTAAACACAATATTCATGAACATCTAGGTGGCTTACATTTATTGATCCGCCAGGAAGTGCCTGCACTGATGCACTTCCACACATACCGCGACATTGCCTATAAACTCAGAAACGATTACTTAATCGCGGCGGCTGAAGCGAGGCTTGGCTTTTATTACAATTTTAATCAGCAGCTTACAAAATCATTACAGCATTATAGTGAAGCGATTCGGATCTCCAATCGTTCTAATTACCCATCAATGAAAACCAATCTGCAATTACAACTTTCTAAGGTATATCGTGATTTAAAGCAGTGGGATGAAGCGCTTAAAAACGCTCATGAAGCCGCGGCTGGATTTAAAAAAATGGGCAATGACACTTATCTTTCAAGTTGTATGACAGTGATCGCTATGGTCTATGGCGAACAAGGGGATTGGCATAAAGCGATTGATTACTACCTAAATGCCCAGCAATTAGATGCAAAACGCGGTAACTACATCGCACAGGGGCTTAATTTCCATAATTTAGGACAAGCCTACTCAAATATTAAAGACAATGTTAACGCCCTAAAATATTTACTGATGGCCAATCAAATATTCAAAGAAAAACAAAGCCATCACTATCAAGTTTATAACGAACTCTTAATTGGTGAAATCGCCCAAACCAACCAAGATTGGCCGCTGATGATGGCCCATGCCGATATCGCATTAGCACTCGCGGTCGATTTAAAACTGGTCGATGAACAAAAATCCGCACTCACACTTATCGCCTCGGCGGCGAAGAAATTAGGTGAATTATCAAAAACCATCGATGCCCAAGCCCGTATCATTGAGCTAGGTAAAAAGCCAGCTGAGACAGATAAAGACTCCCCAATGTCGGCCTCTGCCCTTGCAGAGCAACAGCTAAAACTTGAGCTCAACATGCTACAGGGAAAACTCGTTGAGACAGTGAAAGAAAGCAACAACACTCACACGCTACTGCTCATTTGCAGCCTTATTGCCGGACTCTTGCTGCTCGTGATTATTTTCATGCTACAAAATCGTCGCAAAATAATGGCTAAAAACGCGGCATTAACTCAATTAACGCTGCAGGAACCCTTCACTCACAATTTAGGGTATGCCGCATTATTAGCGCACTTAAGCCATAATCAAAGTCAGGAATCCACAACGGCACTCGCGATTATCGCCTTTCCCACCCAACTTACGGCGGATCTGGACTATGGCCAATATTTTAGTGATGCAGTAACAGCGCAAATTGCCAATCATCTAACGGATGCACTTGCAGCATCTGTTTATGTGGTACGCCAAGGGGTATTTGCGGTTCGGTTCACGCAACCTATTGAGCCGACACAAATACTCAGCCAAGTACGCCTGAAACTCGATGAACAGCAAATCACACATCATTTCCGTCTTGGCTTTGCGCATTTGCCACTTTTAGCTAAATCAGAAATTAAAATGGCCGCGAAATTAAAATTTGAAACAGTGCAGATGGCGCTTGCCTGTGCCCGTAGTTTAGGTGGTAATAACGACTATTATGTCGCTCTCAGAGCCCTCGACTTTGTTCCTTTGAGCTTATTTGCAAATCCGTTATTTTTGCACCTTGAAAAAGGCATTGAGCGTGGATTAATCAGATTAGAGACCAACGGCAATAAAGAGGATATTCGCTGGCCTTGCTGGGAAAATAACCAAGATAGGCAATTACTGGAAAATATTTGATCAATATCGGTAATTAATCACAGAGTCACTGGTAAATCGCATTTGCACTCTACGCCCAGTGTTATAACATTAGTATCATATGAGTTAACAGCTAATCTGGACATAGGATTGTCATGTTTTTTAGCCTTGCAGAGTTAGGACAATACTCAGGATGAAGGATTCAAGCGCTACAGTTTCACAACTTGCCTTGCTGCAACAGAAACTCCATTCGGCCAAACTTGCCCTTGATGAAGTTAATGAAGATAGAAATGCAAAGTTACAGACATTACTCCAATTTATTGGTCACTTAAGCCTCGCCTGTAAAGGGCAAAATCTTGAGCTGGATAATAAACTCGCCAAACTTCGCCATAACTTAAATACGTTTGAGCGAGTCGATGAGGCATTGCCAGAATTAGTTGATGTCGAGCGCCTGCTAAAAGGCCAATATCACCATGTGATGGTACAACTCGAAGAGAGTCGTACTGGTTTATCACAGGTGATCCGTCAGATCCAACGCGTTAACTCTGCACCTGAAAAGCTCAAAAAAGAAGTCAATTACTTCAAGCAAGATCTAGCAAAACCTTTTCATACTGTGTGGGAATATATACCTAAAGTTAAGCAAATCATTGGCTTCTACGAAACCATATTACAGCTACAATTTAGCGAATCTGAAAAACTTGATGTCTTACCAAAACACAGGCAGCTAGCCCATGAGCTGGCGCAGATGATTTCGGAAATCGAGTTCCGTAAAGATCAACGTGACCAAGTATTAGTGATCAAAGAAGTACTCTCTTCTGAGATTGAAGTTGATAGCTTGCTCGAAGCCTACCAAACCATTTTAGCGTTATTGCTTGATAACATCGCCCGCGAGAAATCGGCATCCCAAGAGTTTTTGTTTGCACTCAATGATGCCTTAACCGCGGTGCGTGAGGTGGTGAGCGAATCTTACAATCACAATCAACGTAGCTTCCAATTAAAAACCCAGCTAAATCGTGAGATTAACACCCGCGTCGATAACGCAGGTGAAATCATTATCGATGTGGAAGACGTCGTTGACCTTAAAGCTCAACTAACAGAGCAACTTAACTCTATCCGCTCGGCATTAGCCCGTAAAGAAGCCCTAGAGCAAAGAGAGCAAGCCTTGCTTCGCAAGTCGATGGAGACAATGCGCAAAGAGCTTAATGAGTTAAGTAGTGAGGCTAACACCTACAAAGAGCGTTTGTTTGAACAACAAAAACTCAACTTACTCGACAGCTTAACTCAATTGCCTAACCGTGCTGCATTAGAAGAGCGCATGGAGCTAGAATACCGTAACTATCAACGGCATAAGTCCCCGTTGTGGGTTGCCGTTGCCGATATCGATCACTTCAAAACCATCAACGACAGTTTTGGTCACAGCACAGGTGATAAAACCTTGCAAGTTATAGCAATGGCATTGAAAAACTCCCTGCGAGATACAGAATTTGTAGCCCGCTATGGCGGCGAAGAATTTGTACTGCTATTACCTGATGTGGCCCCTGCTGATATCGCTCAACTTTTAAACAGAGTGCGCGAGAAAGTAAAAAATATTCCATTTAAATTTAAAAATCAGAGAATTACAGTTACAGTATCTATAGGGGCTGCGCAAGTTATGGGAAGTGAACTCATACATGAGACCTTTGAACGCGCCGATGCAGCACTCTACAAAGCGAAACACGAAAGCAGAGACAGGGTTGTGATTGACGTATAATTAAGCCCCACTATACGCCTCCTCTAATCACTCCTGTCATGACGAAGGAGTGGTAAATGATAGTAAAAGTCAGCCCAAAAGGCAGCATGGATCAGCTTTCGCAACTTGAAGTTGATCGACTCAAAAATAGTGCCAAAAGTGCCCTATACCAACTGTACCGCAACTGCTCCTTAGCAGTGCTTGCCGCGGGTTTAAAAAACGACAACTCTAAAGCCCTATTCGAGCAATACCATGATTTCGACATCAACGTTCTACAACGGGAGCGCGGGGTAAAATTAGAACTGATCAATCCCCCCGAACAAGCCTTTGTCGATGGTCAAATTATCACGGGAATTCAAGAGCATCTGTTCTCAGTCTTACGCGATATCCTTTATATCAGTGATAGATATGACTCACTAAAACACATTAATCTGACCAATGCCCACCATATCACCAATGTGGTGTTTGATATTCTGCGTAATGCGCGGGCAATAGCACCGATGAAAGACCCTAATGTGGTCGTCTGTTGGGGCGGACACAGTATTAATGCCATCGAATACCAGTACACACGTGAGGTAGGTTATCAACTTGGCCTGAGGGAATTAGATATTTGTACTGGCTGTGGTCCAGGTGCGATGGAAGGTCCGATGAAAGGTGCGGCGATAGGCCATGCCAAGCAACGGATTAAAAATGCACGATATATTGGTTTAACTGAACCAAGTATTATTGCCGCCGAGCCACCGAATCAAATTGTCAATGAACTGGTGATCTTACCCGATATTGAAAAGCGCCTCGAAGCTTTCGTGCGCTTAGGTCATGGTATTATTATCTTCCCTGGCGGTGCTGGCACAGCTGAAGAATTGCTCTATATATTGGGTATTTTACTTAACGAAGAAAACCAACAAACGCCTTTCCCGCTGATACTCACAGGCCCAACGGAGAGCGCAGATTACTTCATTAAGATTGATGAGTTTATTGCCTCAACCTTAGGACCCGAAGCTCAGAAAAAGTACCAAATTATCATAGATAATCCCACTGAAGTGGCACGCATCATGAAGCAAGGAATGGAGCAAGTAAAAGCCTATCGCCGCTCAACAGGTGATGCTTACCAATATCAGTGGGCACTGAAGATAGAGTCTGAGTTTCAGTTACCTTTTATCCCAAGCCACGAAGTGATGGCAAACTTAGATCTACACTTCCAAACCAACAAAGCCGAATTAGCCGCCAACCTGCGTAAAGCGTTTTCGGGTATAGTGGCGGGTAACGTCAAGTCGGAAACAATCAAGCACATAGAGCGTGATGGACCCTTCCAATTAAAAGGCGATCCCAAGCTCATGGATATGATGGATAAACTCTTGAGTGCATTTGTACAACAACAAAGAATGAAGCTTCCAGGAAGCGCCTATATTCCTTGCTATCAAATAGTGAAATAGAGAGCGAAGCAACAACACCCCATGAACAAGTTTTTAATCATCGATGGTCTCAACTTGGTTCGCCGCATCTATGCGGCGATCCCCGATGAATCCGATATGCAAAGCCTCACAGAGCGCGTCAGTTTGGCGTGTACTAAACTGCTGCGGGTGCATCGCCCTACCCATGTAGCTATCGTGTGGGACGGTGATGAAATCTCATGGCGTAAACAGCTTTACCCCGATTACAAAAAAGGCCGTAAACCTATGCCAGAGCCGCTGGCAAAAGGCCTTGCTGCGCTGCAAGATCACTTAACCATGATGAACATTGGCTCTATTTATGCGGCGGCTGAAGCCGATGATGTGATTGCCACTCTAGCGATAAAAACCGCCAAAGCGCAGGGTGAAGCCATAATTGTGTCCACCGACAAAGGTTTTAGTCAGCTCAATCATCGCCAAATCAGCCAGTGGGATCACTTTAATCAGCAGTACTTAGATATCGCTGCATTGGAACAAAAACTCGGTGTCGAACGCAGTCAATTTCTCGACTTGATGGCATTAGCGGGCGATAGCGGTAATAAAATTCCCGGTATTGCAGGCATTGGCCCTAAATCAGCCGCCGAATTATTGAAAACCTTTAGAAGCTTACCAACCTTGTTTTCATCGCTATCTAACTTAGGCGCTAAACAAGCCAAAAAACTTGCCGAAGGTAAGGAGATGGCAAGACTCAGCTATAAACTCGCGCAGTTACAAACAGACCTGCCACTCAATATTAATTTAAAAGATTTTCGCGTGATGAACTCCTTGCCTGATAATAACTGCCTGCCTGAAAGCCCAATCAATCCAGCCTAAACATCTGTTAATATAAAGTTGCAATTAACGCATTTACCTTAGAACAACAAAAGCGTATTTTATGGACGTAATAACGTGACTCATTTAATGAGGTAAAGGAATAACTGTAAATGAAATCAAAAGTTTCGGTAATCATCGGTAGCATTTTCGCCGCCTACGTCGCCTTTGTCGCGGTGGTGGTACTCGTTTATGAACCTACGCCAGATGACATGAGTTGGGAGGACAGACAATCCTATAACAGCCAAAAAATGAACGAGTTAGCGCTAGGGCAAAATATCATTTCAGTAAAACAGTTACTAGGTAAAGCTGACTTTTCAGAGGCCAAAGCCGTAAAAGAAACCAAGCTACAGGTGCTCTTTTATCGCACTCACCATGAAAAATCAGACGGTGTGACCACGAAAGAGGAATGTACCCCACTTATTTTTAAAAATGATCAATTGATTGCTTGGGGTCAAGATACCTATAAGCAATATCTCGATGCAGATACTGACACAGCCCTCAACTCTGCCCAAGAGACATTAACCAGTAAATAAATACGACTGACAGTTAAATAAAAACGCCACCGAATCGGTAGCGTTTTTATTTTGACAATCAACGAATTGACTCAATTGTAAAACAACTAAGCCAATTTCCTATTCATCATCGGCCTTATACTCAACATAGGCTTCGCCTTTGCTGAGCCATTCTGGCGCGGGTTTTCCCTTCAGATAATGGTCGAAATATTGCATCATGCGAATGCTGTAATCGAGCTTGTTCGGGTACTTTTTCAAGTGATGCGGCTCATCCTCGTATTGTAAGAACACCACCTCTTTACCCGCACGGCGCATGGCTAAGTACATTTCAACACCTTGTTCCCAAGGCACTGCATCGTCCTTATCACCAAACATGATCATCAAAGGCGTTTGAATACGGTCAGCATAAAATACTGGCGAGTTTTCAATATACTTTTGCGGCGCGGCAAACAAACTTGCTCCAATACGACTCTGTCCGGTTTCATATTGGAACTGACGCGCAATACCTGTGCCGTGGCGAATACCGCTATAGGCACTGGTCATGTTCGATACTGGAGCACCTGCAACCGCCGCCTTAAACATCCTAGTTTGAGTAATGGCAAACGCCGTTTGATAGCCACTCCAAGAATGACCTTGCAAACCAATAGCATCGGGATCGGCAATGCCTATCTCAATCAGCTTTTGCACGCCAGACGTGAGCGCTTGTACTGAACTCGCCCCTGGGTAACCAATTTCAAAGCGAATGTCCGGTAGGAACACCGCATAGCCATTATTGATGTACCAAGCAAAGTTAGGTCTGTGGTTAATGTTCATCTGCGGGAAGGCGTGCAGTCTATCCGTCATAAAGCGATAGTAATAAACCAGTACAGGATAGCGCTTACCCTCTTGATAATTCGTCGGCTTAATCAGCACGCCATCTAACAGTTTACCATCGCCATTTGTCCAGTGAACTAACTCGGATTGGCTCCAGTTAAAGGCTTGACGCTGCTTATCTAAATCGGTTTGCTTAACTGCATTTTGCGGTGCGCTATAGCTGGCCGTATACACGTCAGGGAATAAGTCAAAACGCTCCTTAGAAAACACGATAGTATCGCCGTCTTTACTGCGTCCCAATACTGTCAGCTTATACTCACCTTGCATCAACGTCTTCACACCCGCTTCGCCCAAGGTGGCTTGATAAAAACCATCGGCCTTGGTTTTATCACTATAACCGTGGAGTAAAACCGTGGCGTTATAGGCAAGCTCTGTCGGCTCATCGGGATTATCGACTAAGCCCTCAAGCCGATATTGAATTTTCTGGGTGCGTCCTTTACCTGCGGTTAAGGCAAAACCCGCCTTAGATTCGGTATTAAACTGCCAAACATCGTATTTGTCGTAAACCAAGAAACCCGCATCATTTTTAAGCCAAGGACCAAAACCATATCCTGGAGCACTGGATGGATAATCGTGGTCTTCATCGGCAAAACTGACCTTTAGGGATTTTGTGAGATTAGTGCGACGGTCCTGTGCAATATCATAGAGATACACATTACCTTGCTGATAATAAGCCACATACTTGCCATTTCCCGACAGCGTAGGCTCGGCATCACTCGGCTGTTGTGTCAAAAATGGCACTTTACTGCCAGTATTAATATCGACCAGATAATAATCTTGGTAGAACCCTGCCCAAGTTGCCATCTTGCGATAGGGCAAATCTGAACTGGCCAACATAAAACGTTTATGTTGTGAAATCGTCACATCTGGAACAGTTTTATCGCCAAGCTGCACCACGTTATTTGAGCCTAAATGCAATACCGCAAGGTAAGTGCGTTTTTGCTCATCCTCATATTGCTTGATTTCATTAGGCTTAATACGAGGATCATCCCCATGCCATACCTTAAGTCCACGCTGTCCGGTGACAATATTTGTATCGAACAGGTCTTTTTCTTCGGTGATCTTCTGCAAACTGAGCAGCTGACTCACCTCAGGTACGCGGCCAAAAAACAACCGTTCGCTGTCCAATGAGAAGCTTAAACTTGTGTAGCGATTAAGTTTCCACTCGGGTGACTCAGGGGGGGTACTGATTTTGCCAGACTGCAAATCGACCAGCGATAACTGATAGGTGCGGCCATAAGGTAACTCGCTGTCTTTGCCCTGCGTAAATGCAAGCCAACGACCATTTTTAGCCAGCGCTAACGCACCAATCTGTTGGCTAGGCGAATCAAAGGCAACGGTTTTTTTGTGAGTGTTTAAATCGACTAACTGCAATTGATGTTGCTTATTGGTGATATCGTTCACTGCCAGCGCGAGTCTACGGCTTGCCTTATCAAAAACATAGCCAGTAACCTGCTCGACATCAATTCGCTTTGTTTGGTCTTCTAAACTGAGCAACGTAAAACGTCGACCTTGGTCAAACTTATCGACCTTTGGCTTATCAATATTCGCAGGGCTTTGTGTGCCTGCTTCAGCGAGTTTTTCGGTAGTTTTAGGCTCAGCATCTTTTTTGGACTCTTCATCAGCCTCAAACCAAATCGCCAGATGCTTACCGTCATCACTGAACACAAATTCCTTCACACGCTCGAAGCGAGTTTGCGTGCCAGTTTGAGTATCGAGCAACACCATGTCGGATTTGAGTTTTTTCTTCGCCTTGGCATCACTCGTTTCACGCGTGAGCAAACTCGGTTTAACCACCACAGCTACATAACGACCATCGTGGTTCACCAAGGGATCTGACCCCCCCGCGATTTGATAGCTTTGCTGCGACAGGACATTTTTCACAATGACGTGACTATCCCCGCGATCGGGCGCAGACTCGACCGCGATGACTTGCCCCTTATCTGAGATAACCGGCTTTTCAAGGGATTCAAAATGCATAATGTCTGTTAGGGTGAGCGGTTTAGTGCTGGTTTCAGCCTGCACTGCTGGCAATATTCCAAGGGATAACAAAACCAGAGATGTGATAGGGATTAACTTCAATGTCTTCCTCTTTTATATATTTGTTAGACTAAAGTAGACTTTTTTAACCATTGGCTCTCCATCATGGTGAGAACCCAGTATTTTTACAAGTTATACCACATAAAAAATCGTGATATTGCTCACTATTTCCTGTGAAGTTTGACCAAAGATGGTTAAAATAATAGGCAGAAAAAATACCAAATTCATAGTCCTGCTATCCAGTTAGCACTGGGGCAGACAATTGCAGTAACGACGAACCGTGGAAGGACTTCTCCATGTCAAAAAGAACGATAACCGTAATTCCAGGTGATGGAATTGGCCCAAGTATTATTGATTCAGCCTTAAAAATTCTTGATAAAGCGGGCTGTGATTTTGAATATGAATTTGCCGATGCCGGCCTGACTGCACTTGAAAAGCAAGGCGAGTTACTGCCAGCACGCACTTTAGAACTCATTGAAAAAAACCGTATCACACTGAAAGGGCCGCTGACGACTCCTGTTGGTGAAGGCTTTACTTCTATCAACGTAACCTTGCGTAAGAAATTCGGTCTGTATGCTAACGTACGCCCAGTACTGTCTTTCAAAGGTACCCAAGCCCGTTACGAAAATATCGATATCATCACAGTACGTGAAAACACCGAAGGCATGTATTCTGGCCATGGTCAAAAAGTGTCTGAAGATGGTTTAACGGCAGAAGCGACCAGTATCGTCACTCGCCAAGGTGCTGAGCAAATCGCCACTTTCGCCTATGAACTGGCCCGTAAAGAAAACCGTAAGAAAGTCACTATTGTACACAAAGCTAACATCATGAAGTCAACGTCAGGCCTGTTCCTGAAAGTGGCCCGCGAAGTGAGCCTACGTTACCCAGACATCAAGACAGAAGAAATGATCGTCGATGCAACGTGCATGAAGTTAGTGATGAACCCAGAAAACTTCGATGTGATCGTGACGACTAACCTATTCGGTGACATTTTATCGGACCTGTGTGCCGGTTTAGTGGGTGGTTTAGGTATGGCACCTGGCGCAAACATTGGCCGTGATGCTGCGATTTTCGAAGCCGTTCACGGTAGTGCGCCTGATATCGCTGGCAAAAACCTCGCAAACCCAACCTCAGTGATTTTAGCGTCTATCCAAATGCTGGAATACTTAGGTATGGCTGACAAAGCTGAGCAAATCCGTAAAGCGGTATCTGCAGTCATTGAAGAAGGCGACCGTACGACTCGCGATTTAGGCGGCACTCACGGCACGACTGACTTCACGCAAGCTGTGCTTGAGCGTCTGTGATCTCAATGCTGAGCGCGTTTAAGACGAGTCTATAACGCGCTTGTTCATGCAAAAGTTTAAAAGAAGCAAGCGCTTGAAACTCAAATGAATAAACACGAAAAAGCCCCAAAGTTTCCTTTGGGGCTTTTTGTTATCTAGCTTTTAAACCTGCGTGGCTTTAAACCCGCATGACTATTACCATTCTAGCGACAACAAGATCATCGCAGGGTTAGCACTGGAATTAATTCCACGCGGTATTAGGACGTAGCCATAAATGCACTGTCACTTCATCACGGTCGTGATAAAGATGCTTACACTGTACTTTAAAATCGGTCACACCATTCTCTTTAAGAATCGTCTGCATGGTCTCAAGGATAGCAGTCACTTCTTTATAGCGGCTCTTCATCGGTAATTTAAGGTTAAAAATCGCTTCCTTAAACCAACCGTTAATCGCCCAAGCTTCAATCAGTTCGGCAACACGCGCTGGTTTCTCAACCATGTCGCACACTAGCCAATAGATATTTTTGCGCTGTGGCTCGAAACGGAAACCGTCTTCACGGTAATGTTTCACTTGGCCCGTTTCCATCAGTTTTTCATCCATAGGGCCATTATCAACTGCCGACACAAACATGCCGCGACGCACCAGTTGATAAGTCCAGCCACCAGGGCAAGCGCCCAAATCCACTGAGTTCATGCCACTGCGAATACGCTCTTCTTGCTCTTCCTTAGGCACGAATTGGCCAAAGGCTTCGTCAAGTTTCAAACTAGAACGACTCGGTGCATCCGCCGCCATTTTAAGGCGTGGAATGCCCATAAAATGTGGCGAACTGTTATTGCTATAGGAATAACCCACATAGGCACGGCCGGGGCCAATAAAACACACGTGGATAATCGGACGTTTTGGATTTTCCTGCGCGAGCAAGCTACCCGATTTTTTCAAATGCTGGCGTAAAGGCACAGTGAACTTACGGCAAAAAGCCGAGAGCTCTTTCGCTTCGTTAGTGTCAGGTGTTTCAACCCGCACTTCACCCGCTTTGCTGACGTCACTGAGCGCCGCAACGATTGGGCTTATTCTGTCATTTTCAGGCAAGTCGACTAACAAGTCGCTAGCAGCAAACATCTGGCGGGCGAAAATGAGCGAATCTAAAGGTAATTGTTTGACTAACGTATCGGCAGCGTCGTCTTCAAAACATTGGTATACAACATAAGCGTCGTTATTGTTGGCCTTAACAAAGCCACCCACATTGAGCTCACCGGCTCGCTGTTGGATTTCTGCAGCGCATTCTTTTTCAAAGCCTGCGCGGCAAAATAAAAATAGGTTTTTCATGGGGATCCCTGAGAAATCCAAGCCAAAGCATTGGCTGACTATCGATTTGGGCGCCAGTATACCAATTTCAATCCACAAATGCCCTATTTGCCTACTGCTGAACCTTGAATTGCGATTAGAGAAATAAAAAAGGCTTAGGTGCGCCCTAAGCCTGTTAACTCACATAAGCATCAGCGATTAAGACTCATGGCCGTCGATAACTTTGTGACGCCATACCGCGGCGGCAAATAATAACCAACCGAGTAAGAAACAACCACCACCCATAGGCGTAATAGGACCTAACCACTTAGTCCCAAACAAGGCCAGTCCATATAGTGAGCCCGAAAATAGGACTATGCCTGCGACAAAGAGATATGCCGACCAGTCCAGTAAACGCGAGGTTAACCATTGGCCCGAGAAGGCAACCATGATGAGGGCAAAGGTATGGTAGAAATGATATTGCACACCTAAGTTAAAGACTTCAATTAAGTTTGGTGGCGCGACCGCTTTTAAACCATGGGCACCAAAAGCCCCTAAGGCGACGGCTAAGAATCCGCTCACGGCGGCGAGTAACAATAAACCTTTACGCATTTAACGCTCCTGCTGGAATGGGATTAACTCATTCAACATTTATTCGCTCAACATCAAGCTCACGAATAAAATCACTTGATAAATCAATAGCACGTGCAAGGTTAGCGGCTTCACTGGTGCCTGACGACTTTCTTGGGACAAAACTATGATCGCCGTCGGTTATCCAAGCCAATCCTATCTCAGCTTTCAAGGGCCAGCTTGGGATCTGCGCTTTGCCACCAAACTTATCCCGCTCACCCTGTACGACTAATACTGGGACTTGGCATTCATTCAAAGGTTCCAATCTAGGCTCGCCGCCTTTGAGTGGCACAAAAGGATAACCTAAACAAATCACCCTATCGATGTGCGCCGCTAATGCAGGATCGCAGGCTAATAGGGCCGCCATACGACCGCCCATAGATTTCCCCATTAACATCACACGTTCAACTTGTGGTTGTGAGCGGGCGATATCGAGCATCTGTGTAAAACACGCGAGCAATTTAGGCGCACGGTCCGGTGGACGCCGTTTACCATCGACTGCATTAGCCTGCATATAAGGAAAATTAAAGCGCATCACTCGGAAGCCCTGAGCAACTAATCCCGCCGACATGGCCTGCATAAAATCAGAATCCATGTTAGCACCCGCACCGTGGGCCAATAAAATCAAAGTACTCGCAGTCTCCCCTTCTAATACATAACTCGGCTTATCCAGGCAACAACTCACTGCGAGACTCCTCGGCAAACATGTCTAACATCCATTCACGAAACGCCACCACTTTACCCAGCTCAGCATGGTTTTGTTGGCAAACTAAGTAGTAAGCATCTTTACTGACCAAGACTTCTTGGAATGGGCACACAAGTCGCCCAGCTTTGATATCGGGGCGAGCCAGCACGCTGTAACCCAGAGCAACCCCTTGACCGTGGGCCGCCGCCTGCAATACCAAAGACGAATGACTGAAAATAGGTCCTTGATTCACATTAATATCGGTAATGCCACATTGCCTAAACCACGCCTGCCAATCGTGACGATTCATATCATGTAATAGCGTGTGATACTTTAAATCGCTCGGTTTTGAGAGTGGTTTAGGACCGTTGAGCAACATGGGCGAACACACGGGAATAAGCACTTCGTTTCTGAGCTTATCTGCACGTAGCCCAGGCCAATTACCTAAGCCATAATAAATAGCCACATCCACATCATCGGTTAATGAACTCGCTTCGGTATCAACGGCCTTTATTCGCACATCGATATCGGGATTTTTCTCACTGAATTTAGCCAAACGTGGCACTAGCCATTGAATCGCAAAACTGGGTGACATACTGACCGTCAGCGAACCAATCGCACTGCGGGCGAGTAATCTGTCGGTAGCATCGGCAAGCTGAATAAAGATATCTTTGATGTCGAGAAAATAGCTTTGCCCTTCTTCGGTTAATAGCAAAGAACGGTTCTTTCGACGAAATAATTTTAATCCGAGGAAATCTTCTAATGCCTTTATTTGATGGCTCACCGCAGCCTGTGTAACAAACAATTCTTCCGCTGCCCGCGTAAAGCTCAAATGCCGCGCGGCTGCCTCAAAAGCTTTAACCGCATTAAGCGGTGGTAATCGTCTCGACATAGTGATCTCAGTCTCGTTTTTTAATTAGTTTTTCTAATCCTTATTGTTACATTTAATCGTTTGTAAAGGCCAGCGTTTTTGGTTAAATTTTGCGCCAATGAAACAGCTTATCAACGAAACACCAATAGCGATGAAACATCCATAGCTATGAAATACCTAAGTTAGACAATCTCAAAGTTGGTGATGGGAATGTCTGACAGCGTTAATTTGTCAGCCCGGAGGCGACTATGTTCAATTTAAAATCGGCATTTGCGTTAATATTAGTCTCAGCACTCAGCTTTAATGCCAGTGCAAATGTACTCGTTGACGAAATCGTCATTGACACAAGCGACTTGCAAGCCAATATCACTGCAGATTTAACCGCTGCAATGAATAAAATGCACCAAGAAGTGCTACAAGAAGCCACTCTGTTGATTGCCACAGACGATGTCGCATCTCATCAGCAAGTCGTTAAAGCCGAATAACCTAAACGACACTGAAACTCAGGTCGCGCTCAGTAAGACCAAAGAAAAAGCCGCATTAATATGCGGCTTTTTTGTACTTGAATAGCAAATCAATCCCACTGACGATATACGGCAATGGGCAAGTTTTCGCCCGACTTATGGACGATACACTTTCACGTTCGTGTAGCCTTGCTCGATTAAATACAATGCCTGCAATTTACTCATCACCCCACGCTCACAATAGAGCAAATAAGTCTTTTGCTTATCGAGATCGGCAAACTGAGTCGCTAACTTGAAGAATGGGATGCGCTTTATCTCAATACCTTCAATTTGCAGCGGTTTGCTTTCCTCTTCTTCAGGGGCACGAATATCAATGACCACTTGGTTAGTATCGATACTGGCAACCGTTTCTGTCTCAGTAATCCGAGTATCCATTTGTTCTGCGATCTCCCTGATATCGATAGTGACAGATTGGGCGATGATCTGATCGATCAAATCCTCAGAGAACTTTTTCTCTTCCGCTTCAACCTTAGCTAATACCGCTTTTACCGTCGGCTTTTGCGAAATTACGCCGCAATATTCAGGCATTGATTTAGCAAAATCTTCGGTGCCGATTTTACGGCTCTCGTTGATAATGTCTTGCTTATCCATGGCGATTAAGGGGCGTAGAATCAATAACTCAGTACAACGGTCGATGACGTTTAAGTTGGTCAGGGTCTGGCTAGACACTTGGCCTAAACTTTCACCGGTAACTAAGGCTTGAATGCCCATACGCTCGGCGATACGCGCCGCGGTACGCATCATCATGCGTTTCAATACAACGCCCATTTGACCGTTATCGATACGCTCTAAAATCTCAGCAACCACAGGCTCAAAAGGCACAGAGATAAACTTCACTTTGTGGGATTCACCGTAGGTTTTCCACAAATGGTAAGCCACTTGTTTAACACCAATTTCGTGCTGTGCACCGCCCAGATTGAAGAAGCAGTAGTGGGTACGAGCGCCTTTTTTGATAAATTGATAGCTAGAGACGCCAGAGTCAAAACCACCCGAAATCAAGGACAATACATCTTCCTGTGTTGCCATCGGAAAACCGCCTAGACCTTCAATACGCTTAGTCACCATATAAAGGTTATCGCGCTCAATCTCTAAATTAACGGTAATGTCCGGATTCTTTAAACGCACGCCCAGCGCATCTGTAAACTGGTTTAAGCCACCACCGACATAACGCTCAACTTCAATAGAATTAAAATCATGATCGCCAGTACGCTTTACTCGCACGCAGAAGGTTTTACCCGCGAGTTGGTCACGGTAAACAGGCAAGACTTGCTGATAAATATCATCAACAGATTCAAAGCTGTACTCATCCACTTGCACTACGTGTGCAATGCCAGGAATACACGCCAGACGCTCACCGAAAGCTTGTGCCAATTCAGGCTTATCCTTTGGTACCATCACCATAATGCGGTCCCATTGACGCTGCACTTTTGCATCTTCGTCAACTTTTTTAAGCACATTACGGATGTTAGTTTCGAGCATTTTGGTGAAGCGCATGCGTACAGGCTTGCTCTTCATCATGATTTCTGGATACAGCTTTACAATAAACTTCATGGGATTTCCGCGGGCAATTTTAAAACAGCAAAATTGGTTAAAAGAATAATCGGGGGATTATATACCCAAGCAACCTAAAAAGGCGAGTTTCAGCGCACATAGCCAACAGCGACACAGGCCATATTTGTGGCGTATTCATTGCGTATTAATGACTAAATCACGGCAGCTAATTAGGCTGAAATAATGTTACTAAAGCCTATTCGAGTGGTTTGAATTGCTCTGCTTAAAATAAGTGATTTGAGATGAATCATTAACAATAAGTCGTTGAGGGATGGTTAAGGAAACTTAGGGATTACACACTCAATGTGATTAACGTAAAGCCCAAATGGATTTAAATCAACCACAGCGATTTGATGCATAACACGTTAACTAAAAAGGGAAAAGTCCACATTAGCTCGATAAAAAAGCCGCAAGATTATTGCGGCTTTAGATTGGGAGTATCTAAACACTTAAGGCGAATTACCGATCTGAATTTCTTCAGACTCCTTCGCTTTACCTTGCTCAATAGCAATTTCAACCCTGCGGTTACGGGCACGATTTTCCGGAGAATCGTTAGGCACAATCGGATTGTTAGACGCCATACCAACCACTTTCATTCGATTAGAATCAAAGCCGCTGACCTGTACTAACTCATGGGCCACTGCTACGGCACGTTTGCTGGATAAATCCCAATTAGAACTATAGAGCTCATCGCTTATTTGCATATCATCCGTGTAACCTGACACTGTGATGACACCTGGCACATCTTTTAACAATTCGCCGACTGAGCGCACCACAGGTTTAAATCGAGGCTGTAAGAAACCTGAGCCAGAAGCAAATGACCCCTTCTCACGTATACGAATAATAATCTGCTGACCTAATGACTCAATTTCAATCGCTCCATCGGTGATCTCTTTATTGAGCTCCTGCGCCATCTTCTTCACTTGCTGATTGATCTTTTCTTGCGCCGCTGCTGCTTCCGCTTTAACCGCATCGGCCACTTCTTGCGCCGTAGCACTCGCTTCGCCACCCCGCTGAGAACCATTTTGCTGCTGCACGCCGCCAGCACTATCGTCTTCACCCGCTTGGAAATCCAATACAGGTTCAGTCATTTCATTCGTTTGCTGGTTAATGATTTCAATCGGAGTCGGATCGGGGCGACCGGGTCTAAATTCTAAGGCAATGACAGAAGTCCCTTTCGGAATGTCTTTAACTTCCACCTTATTTTGCACACCAAAGGCATACTTCATTGAGCCCGCGATCTGCTTAAACTTCATCACGTCCATTTCAGAAAATGACAATAACAATACGAAGAAACACATCAACAGCGACATCAAGTCGGCAAATGTTGCCAACCAGAGCGGTGCTCCGGGCGGTGGACAATTGCACTTAGCCATGGGCTACTCTCCGTCCGTTGTATCGATTTTACGATTTTTTTCAGCAAGATAGTTTTTCAAAAAGCCTTCAATCACCCGCGGGTTTTGTCCATCTTGAATCGCCAATACCGCATCCATAATAAGGTTACGATTGAGCATTTCCTCCCCCATCCTAAGCGTTAGCTTATCCGCGATAGGAAGACAAACCATGTTAGCAACCATAGCGCCGTATAATGTGGTTAACAACGCAACCGCCATCGAAGGACCAATAGATTTAGGATCCGCCATATTTGATAACATGGCCACGAGACCAACGAGTGTACCTATCATCCCCATCGCTGGCCCAACATCGCCAAAGGCTCTAAATATGCCAATCCCCGTACGATGACGTTCTTCCGTTAGAGCGATGTCCTTCTCTAGAGCTGCACGCACTACTTCACCATCATGACCATCGACTAACATATCGACAGCCTTTTGCATAAAAGTATTGCTAATTTGCGCCTCTTCTAATGCCAAAAACCCCCCTTTACGGGCAGCATCTGCCATAGTCACTGACTGTTCAATCAAGTCTTCTGGTTTATCAATCTTAAATACAAAAGCTTTCAAAGCAATTTTAACGGCGCTTAAAAACTGTTTAAGAGTGAACTTCATCATTACCACGAAGAAGGACCCACCGAACACAATCAGGATCGAGGGCACATCAACGAAAATCATCAAGCCGCCACTGGTCACCATAGCGCCGAGAATAAAACCAAAGGCTCCCACAATTCCGATTATTGTTGCTAAATCCACAACGGCTCCTCAATTTTCGTAATAAACGACATAATACTTACTCTGGGTAAGCAAGAACACTCAGTTATTCTACCGACACACATACGAGCCTTGTTTATCCAGTTAAAAATTACCATACAAATGATGATACTATTGTCAGTTATCGGACACACACTAAGCAAGTTTAGCGACAATTTATATTTTCTGGAAAAATTTCAGTAACAAAGCGTGCTATTGAGCAAATATCTTTAGTCTGAATTTGACCCTTACGCCGCCCTGATATACCTTGTGTCCGCTAAATCAAAGGAAACCTGAACGTGGCGAAGAAACCCGAAAATCTTAGTTTTGAAGAATCCCTTGGCGAACTTGAACGCATCGTTGCCGATCTAGAACAAGGCGATATCTCCCTCGATGACGCGTTAAAACAATTTGAACGTGGCATCAATCTCGTTCGAAATAGCCAAGCAAAACTCGAACAAGCCCAACAAAAAGTGGCCATTTTACTGAAACAAGACGAAAATGCGCCCCTATCCCCCTATGCCGTTGAGGGCGAATAAGCGTGTTAGTCAGTACCATTCAAGAATATCAACAACGAGTTGATGATCAATTAAAACAGCGTTTTAGTACGCTTGAAGATACCGCTCCCCAATTAAAAGCCGCTATGACTTACGGTGCCTTATTGGGAGGGAAGCGCATTCGACCGTTCCTCGTATACAGTGTAGGACGCATGTTTGGGGTCGAACTCGAAAAGTTAGATGCTTGCGCCGCAGCCATTGAATGTATCCATGCTTATTCATTAATCCACGACGATTTACCCGCCATGGACGATGACGAGCTGCGCCGTAGCCAGCCGACAGTGCATATCGCCTTTGATGAAGCGACGGCCATTTTAGCGGGGGATGCTCTGCAAACCTTAGCCTTTGAAATTGTCACCGAAGCCGTAGCAGGGATCAGCAGCGAACAACATATTGCTATGGTAAGAGTATTAGCCAAAGCCTCAGGTTATCGTGGTATGTGTGGAGGCCAAGCGATAGACTTAGCCTCGACCGATAAACATATTGATCTTAAAGCGTTAACTCAGCTACATAATATGAAAACTGGCGCCCTTATCAGCTGCGCCGTTGAGTTAGCTTTGATCGCCGCAAACGCGCCAAAAGATCAGTATGCTGCTATGATGGATTTTGCTCGTGCGGTCGGACTCGCCTTCCAAGTACAAGACGATATCCTTGACATCGTAGCCACCACCGAAGAGCTAGGTAAACCGCAAGGCTCTGATACTGAATCGAATAAGAGTACGTTTCCACAACTACTTGGACTACAAGGTGCACAAGACACCGCCAAACAACTGATCCAAGAGGCACTATCAGCGCTGGCTAAATTGCCATACAATAGCCAGTTAATTGCAGACTTCGCCCGCTATATCATTGAGCGAAGAATATAATAAGAGTCGAAGTATCTCGCTATGAGTTTGGACATTTCTCAGTTTCCCGTGTTGGCGCAGGCCAACACCCCCAATGAGCTCCGCCAGCTTCCTCAGGCACTTTTACCACAAGTAGCCGATGAACTGCGCGAGTTCCTTCTTAAGTCTGTTGGCATGTCCAGCGGACATTTTGCCTCTGGGCTCGGCACAGTAGAACTCACTGTGGCACTGCACTATGTCTACAATACCCCCTTTGATCGACTGATCTGGGACGTAGGCCATCAAGCCTACCCCCATAAAATTCTCACGGGTCGACGTGACAAAATGCACACCATTCGGCAAAAAGATGGCTTACATCCTTTCCCATGGCGTGAAGAAAGTGAATACGACACTTTCAGCGTTGGCCATTCAGGCACGTCGATTAGCGCCGCACTGGCGATGGCGATAGCTGCAGAAAAAGAACAAGCAGGTCGTAAAGTTGTCGCTGTCATCGGCGATGGCGCTATGACCGGCGGCATGGTGTTTGAAGCCATGAACCACGCGGGCGACTTGCACAATGACATGCTCGTGGTACTGAACGACAACGAAATGTCGATTTCAGAAAATGTCGGCGCCCTCAACAATCATTTAGCACAACTGATGTCAGGCCGTTTCTACACCACACTGCGCGAAGGCGGCAAAAAAGTGTTGAAAGGTATGCCAGTCATCAAAGAAATGGCCAAGCGCACTGAGGAACACCTCAAAGGTATGGTCGTTCCTGGCACTCTATTTGAAGAGTTAGGTTTCAACTACATAGGTCCTATCGACGGCCACGATGTAGACGCTCTGGTCGAGACCATGCGCAATATGCGTAATCTGAAAGGTCCACAGGTGCTGCACATCATGACCAAAAAAGGTCGTGGTTATGAACCTGCTGAAAAAGATCCTATTGGTTGGCATGCTGTGCCTAAGTTTGACCCATCACTCTTTAAAAAGCCGGCCACCAAACCCGGTTTGCCGACCTTTTCTCAAGTCTTCGGTAAATGGTTGTGCGACATTGCCGAACAAGATGAGAAAGTGTTAGCGATTACTCCTGCGATGCGTGAGGGTTCTGGCATGGTGGAGTTTTCCCAGCGCTTCCCGAAACAATATTTCGATGCAGCGATTGCCGAGCAGCATGCAGTCACCTTAGCGGCGGGTTTTGCCTGCGAAGGTTTCAAGCCTGTCGTCGCGATTTACTCGACTTTCCTGCAACGCGCCTATGATCAGCTTATTCACGATGTCGCACTACAACAATTGCCCGTGTTATTTGCCATTGACCGTGGCGGTATCGTCGGTGCCGATGGTCCAACCCACCAAGGTGCATTCGATTTAAGTTTTATGCGTTGTATCCCTAATATGGTGATCATGGCGCCGTCCGATGAAAACGAATGTCGTCAAATGCTTTACACTGGCTATTGCTATGATGCGGGCCCAAGTGCGGTGCGTTACCCAAGGGGTAGTGCCACGGGAGCGATGCAAGTCGAGTCCATGACTGCGTTGCCAATTGGTAAAGGTGTCATTAAGCGCATCGGTAAGCGTATTGCCATACTTAACTTTGGTACCTTGCTCGCATCAGCATTAACCGCTGCCGAAAGCTTAGATGCGACGGTTGTCGATATGCGCTTTGTGAAACCACTTGATGTTGATCTGATAAAAGAAATGGCACTAACCCATGAAGTGTTAGTCACTGTGGAGGAAAATGCCATTATAGGCGGTGCGGGTGCCGGAGTGCTTGAACAGCTTCAAAAGCTAAAAATGCCTAAAGCCGTACTCCAAATTGGTTTGCCAGACGAGTTCATTAAACATGGCTCGCCAGAGGAAGTCATCCACGATTTGCAACTGGATGCCAAAGGCATACTGGCGCAAATCAATGCTTATCTAGCGCAATAGGCTGAACTTGCTTATCTCGTTAAGACGCTAAATCTTATCAATAAAAAATTCCGCCCATAAAAAAGGACTGCTATTGCAGTCCTTTTTTGTTGCTGTCTTTATATAACCGCGGCTGATCCAATAAAGCTTAAGCTTCGATATCTATCGTTGCGCTTTCTTGGTTAGGGCCACCCTGTGACACCATCACCATAGCAGGGCGCAGCAAGCGACTGTTCAGCTCATAACCCTTTTGCATCACCAACATCACAGTGTTCGCAGGGAACTCGGCGCTTGGCTGCATGCCAATCGCTTGATGTTGATCAGGGTTAAATGACTGACCTTGTGGATCAATTTGCTTAACACCAAATTTAGCCACCGCAGTGAGTAAGCTTTTTTGAGTTAACTCAACACCTTGATAAATCGCTTTAGTCGCTTCATCTTCTGGGTTTGTACCCATTAGCGCGCGCTCCATGTTATCAAGCACAGGCAAAAGCTCATTGGCGAACTTTTCCAAGGCAAACTTGTTCGCCTTTTCCACATCCATTGCGGCACGACGACGAATGTTATCGACCTCGGCTGCGGCGCGGATGACTGAATCCTTCTGCTCTTCAACTTTCGCCAAAGCTTCAGCGAGTAACTGTTCCAGCTCTTCAATACGGAAATTGGCCTGGGTAAGCTCATCGATCAGACTTGCTTCTGCGGTAGATACTTCAGACTCTACACCCTCTTGGATCAGATCCTGTTCTGCTTTAATCGATTCGTTGCTCATTTTCACTCCAGCTAAAAATGCTTTGTTTCTGAAATACTCTGGGCATATTATGGGGATCAATTTTGACGTTTCAAGGCCTAAGGCCAGATCTAGCATAAATATGACCACAAAGTTTCATACTATCGGCCTTATCGGCAAACCTCACCACCAAGGGACCAACCAAACCTTAAAACGTCTGCATTATTGGCTGACAATGCAGGGCTTTGAAGTCTTAGTGGAAGAGCGTGTTGCTACCGAATTAGGACCCAATATCATAGCGGTCGATTTACTAGAAATTGGCGCGCGTTGCGACTTAGCCATAGTCGTCGGTGGTGACGGTAACATGCTCGGCGCGGCAAGGGTATTAGCCCGCTTCGATTTAGGCGTGATTGGGGTTAACCGCGGCAATTTAGGCTTTTTAACCGATCTGCCGCCCGATGCCTTCGAAGAGGCGCTCGCCAAGGTACTCGATGGAGAGTTCGATACCGAGCATAGATTCTTACTCGAAGCCGAAGTCTATCGCCACGGTATGCTCAAGGCGAGCAACACCGCCGTCAACGAAGCCGTACTCCATCCGGGTAAAATTGCCCACATGATTGAGTTTGAGGTCTATATTGACGATCAGTTCATGTACAGCCAACGTGCCGACGGCATGATAGTGTCAACACCTACCGGTTCAACGGCCTACGCCCTCTCCGCTGGCGGCGCTATCCTGACGCCTAATTTACAGGCCCTAATCTTAGTACCTATGTTCCCGCACACTCTGTCGTGTCGCCCGATTGTTGTCGATGCGTGCAGCACGATAAAAATGGTTGTGTCACCTGAAAATGGCGAAAACCTCGAAGTCAGCTGTGATGGCCACGTGCATTTAGCCGTGTTACCCGGCGATGAAATTATAGTGCGCCGCAGCTCTGAACGTTTACGGCTTATTCATCCTAAAGGACACAACTATTTCCACGTGCTGCGGACCAAATTAGGCTGGGGCAGCAAGTTGTTTTAAGTCTGTATCTTTTGATTAAATCCCCAATAAAAGAGACATATCACGTCTCTTTTTTATTTTGTAAATTTAACCTAAAAGGTTGCCATTAAAGCCTTATCTTTTCCCCTGCACAGTCTTTGGTGAACTTTTTAGCACCTCTCACAAACGGCAGGTATTCACATTAATGACGTTTAAGCATTAATGACACTAACCAGTTTGATAAAAGTTCAAACAGTATTTTTTAGTTTTGTTACTTAAAATTTCTGCTTCAATTTCACCCTGTTCTCTCAATTTCTCCTCTTAACCCATTAGAAGCGGTCACTTTTTATTTCAACTTTTCTGTTATTCGCTCAATATACTTGAATATTTGGGCTGGCTGTTCGCTCAAATAAACTGAAACTAAATTAAACAATGGTTATTAAATTTCATATTAAAGTAAAATTCATTAAGTGATATCCATCACAATAAAATCCCACCATTTTAAAACGTGCTCTAGATCACTATAAAAAACCATTCCAAAATGGACATATTAGGCAAACATTACAATAGCTTGATGAAAATAGAAGTAAATGAGTTAATCTAGCCACAACAATCTATGCGACTTTAATCACACCTTAAAAATGACTGAAAAAACCAATAACAGACTATTAATGAAATAAATGGATCAGTTAATTGCAATAATGACGATGAATATGAGTGATAGCTCTACTTTTAATAACCAGAAAAACAACAAATTTAATTTAATATAACCAAAGTAGATATACACCCAACAGTCTAAGTGATCATTGTCACATATAAGAAAATCCCCCGAGAGAAGCACCCCGCAGCACTGTAAATTAGCATTTCATATAACAGCCAAGATGATCTAGATCATATTAGTCAAGCTCACAATAGCGTCTAGTACACAACACAGAATGTCGAGACCGTAAGTACTTGCAGTATTAACTGCTGATTTATTGGTCTGGGAAGTCGACATGAAGGCAGATGAAAAATCCTAATATCAATAATAAGACAGACCACTTTATGAAGAGGCAAGCATGACAATACTTCAACTCCTCGCTAGCTTGACGCCAGTGCTCAGTGTAATGCTATTTCTAGTGTTACTCAGAATGCCTGCATCTAAGGCTATGCCTATCTCCATGATAATCACAGCGCTCGCCGCCGTGTTTATTTGGCAAATGGATACCACATTACTGGCGGCATCGGTCCTCGAAGGACTGCTCTCAGCCATCACACCGTTAACCATCATTTTTGGCGCCGTATTCCTACTCAATACCCTGAAATACTCAGGTGCCATGGACACTATCCGTGCTGGGTTTACTAACATCAGTGCCGATGCCCGTGTACAAGTCATCATCATCTGTTGGTTATTCGGTGCCTTTATTGAAGGTAGTGCTGGTTTTGGTACTCCCGCAGCCATTGGCGCACCACTACTGGTATTGCTTGGTGTACCACCCGTTGCCGCAGCTGTCGTGGCTTTAATTGCTGACTCGGCCTGTGTATCCTTCGGTGCGATTGGTCTACCCGTACTTTTTGGGATGGAACAGGGTCTGATCCAAGGTGGCGTGAGCATGGCGGCGGAGCAATTTGCTGCCCATGGCGGTAACTATGCTGGTTATGCTCGATATATCGTCATGCATATGATCACTATCGATTTAATCACAGGTTCATTAATTCCTCTCGTAATGGTGACCATGCTGACAGGATTCTTTGGTCGCAATAAATCCTTTAAGGAAGGCTTAGCAATTTGGAAATTTGCGATTTTCTCAGGTCTTGCCTTTACCGTCCCCGCATGGATCATCAACTACCTTGCAGGCCCAGAATTCCCTTCGGTTATCGGTTCATTGATCGGTATGGCCTTAGTGATCCCCGTTGCGCGTAAAGGCTACTTACTGCCTAAAACGCCATGGAATGATTTCGCAGAGAATGACAGTCAAGAAAGCGGAAAAGTCGAAACAACGGCTAAGTTTTCCCAAATTGCCGCTTGGACACCTTACATCATCATGGCTGCGCTTTTGGTACTGTCGCGTACAGTGGCACCGTTAAAAGCATGGTTATCAAGCTTTAACATCAGCTGGACAGGCCTAATGGGCACTGAGCTTAAAGCCAGCTTCGCAACCTTATATGCACCAGGTGCCTTCTTTGTTGCCGTGTGTATTTTAGGTTTCTTCCTGTTCAAAATGAAAAGCCCTGCGATTCAGCAAACGGTCGGTGTTTCATGTAAGTCCATGTTGCCAACCATTATTTCATTAGGCGCATCAGTGCCTATGGTAAAAATCTTCTTAAACTCAGGCGCGAATGGTGCAGGTCTTGCCTCAATGCCTGTCGCTTTAGCGGATATGTTGGCAGGTTCCATGGGCGCTGTGTGGGCTTGGATGGCGCCTATCGTGGGGATTTTTGGTGCCTTCTTATCGGGTTCCGCCACGTTCTCAAACATGATGTTCTCCAGCCTACAATACAGCGTTGCCGACAATATTGGCATGAACCACACACTGGTATTGGCACTACAAGGTATCGGTGCAAACGCCGGTAACATGATGTGCGTAATGAACGTGGTTGCCGCTGCAACGGTAGTGGGTATGGCAGGTAGAGAATCAGAAATTATCCGTAAAACAATGCCTGTTGCCATTGGTTATGCCTTACTGGCGGGCACAATAGCTACCCTGTGGGGTGGATTCTAAGCCGTTTTATTTTATTGAATGCCCGAAGTCACTCCCAGTGACTTCGGCTTTAATCTATTAATAAAGAGAGTGATGCTATGTCGATTAACTATAAACTGGTCATCGATGATCTAAGAACGCAATTAGGTGATCATCCCGTGACGGATGATCCCGTTCGCCGTTTTGCCTGGTCCACCGATGCAAGCTACTTCAGGATAGTCCCAGAAGTGGTTGTCCATGCAGAAACCCTAGAACAGGTAAAGCTCACATTAGCCGTTGCCCGTAAGCATGATGCACCAGTCACGTTTAGGGCCGCTGGAACCAGTTTATCTGGCCAAGCTATCGGTGAAGGTATTTTGTTGATCCTTGGCCATGATGGTTTTAGAAAGATTGAAGTCAGTAGCGATGCCAAACAGATCACCTTAGGTGCTGCAGTCATTGGTTCCGACGCTAACGCCGTACTCGCGCCGCTTAACCGCAAAATTGGTCCCGATCCCGCCACCATAGGCTCCGCCAAAATTGGTGGTATTGTGGCAAACAATGCTTCGGGAATGTGCTGTGGTACTGCGCAAAACAGTTACCAAACTATCGCTTCCGCGAAACTTCTTTTTGCAGATGGTACTGAACTCGATACAGGCTGTGAAAAATCAAAAGCTGCCTTTGTTAAATCCCATGGAAAAATACTGGATGCGCTGACAGAACTGTCGCACATGACTCGCCATAACACAGTGTTAGCGGACAGAATTCGTAAAAAGTATTCCATTAAAAATACCACCGGCTACGGCATCAATTCGTTACTCGATTTTACCGACCCATTTGACATCATCAACCACTTAATGGTGGGGATGGAAGGCACCTTAGCCTTTATTAATGAAGTCACTTATCACACAGTGAATGAAGCTAAATTTAAAGCCTCAGCTATGGCCGTATTCCATAATATGGAAGATGCCGCACGAGCCATACCACTGATAAACGGTGAAAGCGTTTCTGCTGCTGAACTCCTTGATTGGCCATCAATCAAAGCAGTAACGGGCAAGCCTGGCATGCCAGATTGGTTATCAGAATTACCGGCCCTATCCGCTATTCTACTGATAGAATCCCGTGCTGATGACGACAAAACCTTAGAAAATTATACTCAAGATGTCACCGCGAAACTCGTCGGCTTTGACTTTATCCGCCCAATGGAATTTAGTACTAATCCAGCGGTTTATGACAAATACTGGGCAATGCGCAAAGGCTTGTTCCCGATTGTAGGTGGTGAGCGTCCAAAGGGAACCTCAGTTATCATCGAAGACGTGGCCTTTGAACTAGAGCACCTTGCTGCTGCGGCGCACGATATCACTGAGCTTTTCCATAAACATGGTTACCCTGAAGGCTGTATTTATGGCCATGCTCTTGCGGGTAACTTCCACTTTATCATTACCCCCACCTTCTCGACTCAAGCCGATATCGATCGTTTCCATGCCTTTATGGATGATATTGCCGACATGGTGATTAACAAGTACGACGGTTCAATGAAAGCCGAGCATGGTACTGGCCGTGCTGTCGCGCCGTTCGTCGAAAAAGAATGGGGACAAGATGCTTACACTTTGATGAAGAGCATCAAACAAGTATTTGATCCACAGGGTATTCTAAACCCAGGCGTTATTCTTAACGACGATAGCAATGTCCACGTTAAAAACATCAAGCCCTGCCCTGTGGTCGATGATTTTGTTGATAAATGTATCGAATGTGGTTTCTGTGAAAAAACCTGCCCAACATCGGCACTCAACTTCTCACCTCGTCAGCGTATTGCGACTCTGCGTGAAATCGAACGTTTAGAACAATCCGGTGATAAAGCCGCCGCAGCAGAAATGCGCGCCGCCGCTAAATACGATGTAGTTGATACCTGTGCCGCCTGCCAGCTTTGTACTATTGCTTGCCCAGTGGATAACAGCATGGGCCAACTGGTGCGTAAACTGCGCACGCCGTACATCAGCACTACTGAACAAAAAGTCTTAGATTTCCAAGCCAAACACTTTGGCGCAGTTAACCAGGTTATCAGTTCAGGTTTTGACATGCTTGGCGTGATCCACAAGATCACTGGCGATAGCATTACCAGTGCCCTAATGAAAACCGGCCGTTTGATTTCAAAAGAAGTGCCTTATTGGAACCCCGATTTCCCGAAAGGCGGCAAATTGCCAAAACCATCACCCGCTAAAGTTGGCCAAGAAACAGTGGTTTACTTCCCAGCCTGTGGCGGCAGAACCTTTGGTCCGACGCCAAAAGATCCCGATAACCGCACTTTGCCAGAGGTGGTTGTCACGCTGCTGGAACGTGCTGGCTATAACGTCATCACGCCAGAAAAAACCCGCGATTTATGTTGCGGCCAGATGTGGGAATCTAAGGGCGACTTTAAAAACGCCGATGCCAAACGCCAAGAACTTATCGATGCAGTGAGCAAGATGACTAATGGTGGCAAGCTGCCAGTGATCGTCGATGCCCTGTCTTGCACCTACCGCACTTTGTCAGGTAATCCAAAAGTACAAATTATCGACTTAGTTGAGTTTATGCACGACAAGCTACTGACTAAGCTCAACATCAGCAAAAAAGTCAATGTGGCACTGCACTTAGGTTGTAGCGCACGCAAGATGAAACTTGAACCTAAGATGCAAGCAATCGCTGATGCCTGCTCTGCACAAGTGCTCAAACCTGCAGGAATTGACTGCTGCGGTTACGCGGGTGAAAAAGGCTTGTATAAGCCTGAAATCAACGCCAGCGCACTGCGTAATATCAAAAAGCTCATTCCTGTCGAGATTAAGGAAGGCTATTACGCCAACCGTATGTGCGAAGTCGGTTTGACCCAACACAGCGGCATTTCCTACCGCCACTTAGCTTATCTGCTCGAAGAGTGCAGCCGCTAATCTGGTATGTCAGTAGTAAACAACGGGGCTATTTTTAGCCCCGTTTGTTTATATAAGCGAACTATTCTCATTTATTTGTCATTAAGTATTTTTTGAGAATTTCAAACCTGAATAAATACATTTTAAAACCAATGTAATCATCAAGTTAAAATATTCTCATTTTTGAAAAAATCTACAAACTCATTTACTAAATTAGGGCTACTTATTCCGCTAAGATAGGCCTATATTTGATCAACTACCTTAGCATTAGTGTGGATATTGGGTCACACTGCAAGGCAATGTCGTTCACTAACAAGAAAGAGAAAACACAATGAAAATCGCCCTTTTCATCCCGTGTCTAGTCAATCAAATGATGCCAGAGGTCGCGATTGCCACCTTGGAATTATTAGAGAAACTCGGGCACCAAGTGATTCTACCCGCGGGTCAAACATGCTGTGGCCAGCCGATGACAAACTCGGGTTGCTTCGATGCAGCGCGCAGCACCACCCTTAAATTGCTCAACGCCTTTAAGGGAGTGGAATGCGACGCTATTGTTTGCCCTGCCGCCTCTTGCTTAGTGGCCGCCAAAGAAAACTTCCACGAGTTTGATAGCAGCCCAGAAGCACAAGCTGTGATCAACAAACTCTATGAACTGACTGAGTTTTTACACGATATCGCGCCGATCCCCGCCTTTACCAAGCCCTTCGCGCACAAAATTAGCCTGCAACTGAGTTGCCATGGCATTCGCATGTTAAGCCTTGCCACCCCAAGTGAGCAAATGGGACCAAGATTCAACAAAGTCGAAGCTGTATTGGCCAATATTGCAGGCATAGACATAGTGTATCCAGACCGCCGTGACGAATGCTGCGGCTTTGGTGGCACCTTCGCCGTCGATGAAGGCGCAGTGTCGGCTAAGATGGGGAAAGACAAGGCCCAAGCCCACGCTGCAACGGGTGCTGAATATGTGGTGGGTTTTGATCCCTCATGCCTGTTGCACCTCGATGGCATGATCCGCAGACAGCAATTGCCGATTGAAATTCGCCACATAGCGCAAGTGCTAAACGCCGCGCTCTAGGAGACTCACCATGGCTTACAATCATAATCACGGAGCTAATGGCTCCCAAGTCCATGCCCATAAAGCCGATATTTTTTGCCGCGACGAAACCCGTGTCGACTGGCATTCAAAAGCACTATGGATGCTCAGAGAAAAACGCGACCGCGCCGCGGGTAGCATCCCAGAATGGGAACAACTGCGCCAGCTTGGCTCAGAAATTAAGCTCCACACGCTAACCCATCTTGCTCAATATCTTGAAACCTTTGAACAAAACTGTATCGCCAACGGCATACAAGTCCATTGGGCGAAAGATGGCGCAGAGCACAATCGTATCGTGCATGACATTTTATCCCGCCATAAAGTCAAAAAGTTGGTGAAGTCTAAGTCTATGCTGACCGAGGAATGTCACCTCAATCCGTACTTAGAACAACGTAACATTGAGGTCATAGATACCGACTTAGGTGAGCGGATTATTCAGCTCGCTAAAATGCCACCATCGCATATTGTGGTGCCCGCTATCCATATGAAAAAGGAAGAAGTCGGCGAACTCTTCCATGAAAAACTCGGCACTAAAGCGGGGGCAGCCGATCCCTTGTATTTAACCCGCGCCGCCCGTGCCCACCTGCGTGAACAGTTCCTTAGCGCCGATGCCGCGATGACAGGCGTGAACATGGCAATTGCCGATAAAGGCGCCGTGGTGGTCTGCACGAACGAAGGCAACGCCGACATGGGTGCTAACCTGCCTAAGTTGCAGTTGCATTCAATGGGCATCGACAAAGTGGTGCCCGATATCGATAGCGCAGCCGTTTTACTGCGAACACTGGCACGCAACGCCACAGGCCAACCTGTCACGACTTATAGCGCCTTTTACCGTGGCCCACAGCCCGAAGGTGAGATGCACATTATTATCGTCGACAATGGCCGCACTGAGATGCTCAAGGATAAAATCCTCGCAGAATCATTGAAGTGTATTCGTTGTGGTGGTTGCCTCAATACCTGTCCTGTGTATCGTCGCTCCGGCGGTTACAGCTACAACTACACTATCCCTGGCCCAATTGGTATCGCAGTGGGCGCTAAGATTGATGACACGAACTCGATTGCCTGGGCCTGTACCTTGTGTGGCAGCTGTACCTATATCTGCCCAACTAAGGTGCCGCTCGATAAGATTATTTTCCACCACAGACGCCTTAAGGCTGAAGCCGGAAAACTCCCCTATGGCAAAAACAGTTACATGCCATTAGTGGGTAAATTTATGGCAAGCGAAACCATGCTGAACTGCTCTATGAGTGTGGCGAGAACTGCGCTGCGCATTCTACCGGGTAGTCTGTTAAAACCCTTTAGCGGTGCATGGGGTAAATACCGTGAACTGCCCGTTGCCCCGAACTCCAGCTTCGAAGCTTGGTTTAAGAAACACAGGAGCCTATAAGATGTCTAGTAAACTTGAAATTCTCAATGCGCTCAAACTGTCGGCCTTAACAAATCATCCTATGCCAAGCATAGATGTGACGCCAAGAGTCGAAAATCTCGTCGGCCAGTTCGAGACCAACCTCAATACTGTCGCGGGTACGCTGCATAAAGAAGGTGGCATCAAAGCCCTGCAAGCCAAAGTCAATGAACTTATCGCCCAAGGGTTACAGGTCATCTCCCTTGTAGAGGGTGTCACGGCAAACCGTGAAATGCCACCCACTGCCCACGAGCTCAAAAACATAGATTATGCAGTGATCCCAGGTGACATTGGCGTTGCCGAAAACGGTGCCATTTGGGTTAACAATAAGAATCTAGGCCACAGAGTGACACCTTTTATCTGTGAAAACCTGATCTTAGCCCTGCCAACGAATAAGATTGTGCCGACCCTACATCAGGCAGCTAAAGAAATCACGTTAGCCTCAGGTGAGTTCGGGGTGTTTATCGCGGGTCCATCAAAAACCGCCGATATCGAACAAGCCCTCGTCGTCGGCGCCCACGGCGCCTGCAGCTTGAACGTGTATTTGCTCTAATGCCTCGAGATTTAATGTAACCAAGAAAATTCAAGGGTTATGGAATAATCGAAACACAAAAGCCGCCTTCATTAGCGGCTTTCTTATTGAGACTTCGCTGAATGATATTTGAGTTGTAGGCTGATAAACCACTAACACAGCTTACCAATTAACGTTTATTGACTAACAGTTTACAGGCTTGCCATGGCATTCACTCGCCGACTCGGTGAATAGAAACCTAGGGTTTCTAAGCTTATGAACGAGAGCCATGGTAGTTCTCATGCATCCCTGCATTGCACGACATTCAGGCGTCCTGCCTGTCAGATGGCGAACTGGCAGTTAAACGCGGATGTTGTTCAAGTCAATCCGTGGATGCAGGGTCGCCCCGTCCTGCTCTTTGATGAACGGCGCCATCTCTGATATTTATCTGCGTACGTTAGTGAACACTTAAATATAAATCCAACATTAAGATGTTGATTTAAATTGTGATATCACTACGTTCTAAGACAATCGTTAGTGATAAGCAGGGGATCTTTATCAAGTCGCTTTAACCACGTGCGATAGCGCACATACTGAGGATACCTTGGTAGTATCCTCGACTCGGTTGATAGTATTCTCGATTATGTCCATGAGGCATTTATAGTAAAGGTGAGTAAATGAACGAGGTATTACTACAAATAAAGGCGCTCACCAATGGTGATCCTTTATTGACGGCTGTCATTGTTGGAGTATCAACATTAACGTTAATTGGACTCGTAGGCTATATGCTAAAAGATGTCCCCGCGAAGCTGTTAAGTTGGCTCAGTAGTCTGCTGTTTGTGCGGCTCACTATAGACGATAGCCATCAGGCGCGCACAGAGGTATTCAATAAACTGTCCTTTTTGATCAGTAATACTACCATTCCGTTTTTTTCACGCTCTATCTCTGAGGCTGTGTACTATGACTATAGTGTGAGTTACGACGGGCGTGTCAGTGTTAAGTCTATCGGCTACGGTATGCACCTATTTAAATACGGTGGTTGTTTCATGTTGGCTACCCGCTCTAAGGTCGATAGTACGATGGCATACGATACTATTACTGTAAGTGCACCATGGTGGGCAAAAGATAAACTATATAGTTTTTTAGAAGATACTCGTGGAGACATCTCTACAGAGCCAAAAGTTAATATTTTCGAAGAAACCGAATGGTGTCGCTATGGCACATTGAAATCATCGGGTTTTAGTGAATTAGTGCTAGATGAAGGGTTTAAGCAGAAGTTGATGGGAGAAGTTGATAACTTCGCAAGTAGAGGGAAATCGGTTGTAAGTAAGCTAACCATACTGTTACATGGAAAAACGGGTACTGGTAAGACGGGTATAGCGAGAGCCTTAGCTGTTGAGTATCATCGCGATCTATACATATTGAATCTATCGACTGTAAATGATGCCACTATTCATAAGGCTATTAGAAAGGTACCGCCCGGAGCTATGTTGTTAATAGAGGACTGTGACTGTGTAAAGGCTACGGTATCACGTACTGCAGAAAGCAATGCAGATAACCCACCACTCACTTTAGGTGGCGTTCTAAACGCGTTAGACGGAATCATTCCTCTTGATGACTGCCTTGTAATCATGACCACAAATCATCCTGATAATCTTGACCCAGCGTTGATACGTAAAGGTCGTGTAGATGTCAGTATTGAAGTACCACTTATAAGTGCAAAACAAGTTAATGAAGACTACTTTGAACGTTTTGGCGCAGTTCTTAATAGAACTGAGCCATTGTTAGGTTGTGAAGTCTATGAACTCCATCGCAGAGCGAACTTAAGATATGGTGTGTGTTGTAAGCCAGTGTAGATGCTCTGGATTCAACAAACCATGAGGTCATGATAGCCATGAATAACAATAAACTGATCGTCTTCAATTAGTGGTAACTGGCCGAGTTGCTGTAATCTGATTTTTAATTCAGCAAGCAGAAATACATTGTCATCCGCCAAACCGGCGGGAAAAACGGTTTTCGCAATTCTAATCGCGTTAATGGATTTATAGCGAATACGCCTTTGCACAAAAAGACAATCAGTAGCCATGATCTCGGATAACACTTGATTTGAGGCTTCATAATCGAGAGGAAAGTCCTCTTCACCGACCAACTGTAGTTGCAAATACACAGGACGAGAAGCTAACAGCGTCATACATTCACGCCATTTAGTATTATTCATCATAGAACTCATAATGTTAAATTGCTTTTTTACCCCTGATGATTAACAAGTTACCTTTGGTGTTTAACAGCCCGTATAGGGATTAAAAATGGTAGCGAATAAAGTAAGCCGCTTAAAGTAATGGGCTAGACGTAAACTCGTTTAGTACATCTTCTGAGGTTGACTCATATTCAACCACCAGTTTATGGGGTGTAAGCCGATACACTCTCACCTCAATATTCCCTCGCACAGCATAAATTAAAGCGCCGCCATAGGTTGTTTCAGGCCCAAGATCTCCTGCTGGAACTTGCTCGGCGGCGCCAATATACAGGCACCCTGACAATACTGTTAAGTTTGCAGAGAGATAATTCGAATTGAGCCCAGCCTCACCTAGCTTAAGGAAAATTTCAACCTCATAACAGCCATCGGCGCCAAGTCCTACGAATAGCACATGACCTTGATTGATTTCCAAAATTTCGTCACTCGGCACAGACCACCAATCAGCCGTATCTTCACAGCGATGAGTTAATGCCGCGGGATCAAATATCGCCATTGTGGCGGTATCTGTGTCAAACCGAGTTGTTGTATAGGGTTTACTCATCATCCTTGCCCACTAACAGAAATGATTCTGACTACCTGTTTTATCCTTGATAACTCCAAACCTAAAATAGAAAAATCGCCATAATTTTAGGCCGTTACTACCACTTACTTACAACAATCCTTTACATAAAGGCTTTAGTGAACGCTTCCTTCGACTGGCGAATGTAGTTACGGGCGCTTTTGGCGTGCTGCTCCCACACGGCGCGGTCGCTAGGATCGGTAAAGGGGTTTTGCTCGGCGGCAATTGAGCGCTCAAATTTGTCGTAGAAGGTCAGCATGGCCGAAGTGATCTGATTAAAACGTTCCTTGAACTCTTGAAATTCATCAATCTTCTCAGTGGTTTTAATCATGTACTGCACTAACTCTGCATTGCTGTTCGAAGCCAATAGCGCCTCAGCTTTAGCACTGATATTGGCACTCGCCTCAGCAATCACCAGCGCGCGTGCCTGCTCGTCTTTACTCATCACTCGGCTGTAATTTTCAGGTGTGCGGGCAATACTGGCATGCTGTAAGTAACTGCGCAGATGCTTATCGAGATCCTTACGGAAATTATCTAAGTTCTTCTGCATACTGACTAAATCATTGTCGAGTGCAGTGACTTGTTGCAGTTCTTTTTCGATTTCAGACATAAACCGTTCGGCCTGCTGATAAATTTTCAGGCCATTTTCTTCAGCAAACTTTTTATCACTACGGCTTAAGTCACTGTTGTCATAATTAGAGCGATCAAAAGTCGCAGCTAAGAATGACTTAAAGGGTTCGGCAAAGGCGGAATACGCACCGGCACTAACCACGTTTAAGGTGGCAGTAGCTAAGTCACCAAAGGGTTTCACCATAGAGCCTAAACGCGCCTGTTGGAGAGGCGATGCCACACGTTTAGCGTCAGTTAAAACCGACCTAAAGGTGTTATATCCCATAGGGTTAGACATTTTATTGCGCTCAGACGTCGCCAACACAAAGGTGATACTTGAATAAATAGCATTCGAGTACTCGAGGTATTGTCTTTGGCTCTCGAGCTGGGCGGCATAATTTTTACCTAAAGTACGAAATGACTCAGACTGCACTTCGTAATTCTTATCAGCTTTCAGCTTATCTAAAATCCCGCCGATAATTTTCTGCTCATTTTTTTGCAGGGCCATATCAAGGCGAATTTTACCTAAGCTCAAATCGTCCAAACTGATAGGGCCATTAATAGCCTCAATATCAAGACGGATATATTGGCGACTCGGATCATCAATAGACACTCGGTGTGCTAAATATTCGTTAGCCCCAGGGGTGATATCGATTAAAGCAACATGCTGCCACTGGGCATCGAGCTTTAATACTGGAGAGGTCAATACATTGATGCGATATTGGGTTTGAGTATTCTGGGTTTTGACCCAAAACTCTAATAGACCCGCTTCAGAAATAGGGTACTTACTGACGATACTGCTATTGCCTTCGACGCAAAGCAGCGCACTTTCACCTGTGTGAGGTTCAGCGCCTTCAAATTGACAACCCATGATCCACGACCAAGGTTGAGATAAACGATTGCCTTCGAAGTCGCTGGCAAACACTAACTCATTCTCTTTGGCACTGGCATTAACTGTCGTTAACACGCCAAGCAACAGCATAGAAATGACTGAAGTGGTGCGCATAAGGGCCTCATAAAACATAAATTACTAAAATCAACGAGCGAGTCATTCGGCTCAATACCCAGTTATATCAACGATCAATCGACCCAAAAGCCTAAGCGAACTCAGTCTATTAATTGAGGACTATAGCCTCGACTTAAGAGCACGCATGGATAAGTCATTTTTGATTGCAGATTAAACCAGCGAAATGTACCAGAGGCCATCATCCCACGCTAGCCCTAAGTCATGTTTAACGACGAAAGATATGTGGGCAATTACAATCGGGGCCATTAATCGCCCCAATTGTAAAATTTACGTAAAAATAAACACTTATACCTCGGCTAAAGGTTACTTGCCTCGCCCCTTGTCTTGTCAATATATCAGGCGAAACCAATACAACCCAAAGCAAGGATTAATGCAGACGTGCCTCGACTCGCTTCATGGCGTAAAACATCCATATCGTCAAGATAGTGCTACAGGTCGCGAGCGACACCCACACACCAATCACGCCGAACGCCCATGCAAAGCAGTAGATGATCGCAGCGATAAGAATAAGCTTAGCGCCCGTCAGCATAGAAGCTTGTTTCGAACAGTTAATCGCTTGGAAGAAACTCGCACCGACTAAGATTAAGCCTTCCATAGGCAAGCCCCAAAAATACCAGCGCATACCTTCAATCGCCACTGGGGTTAAATTCGGATTATCACCGGCAAACAAATACACTAACCATTCAGGGCGAGAATAAATCAGCGCTAAACCTAAAGCTGCGGTAAGTAACGTCATACCAAAGGCAATATTGCGCGCTTGTTTAACCCTGTCAAAACGCCCAGCTCCCGCGTTAAAGCTATAAATGGGTTGAGTACCAAGCGCAATGCCCTCAAAAATCAGATAGAAAAACGCTTCGGTGTAACTCACCACACCATAGGCGGCCACATGTAATGGACCGCCAACCCACAAAAAAGCCGTATTATGCAGGGTTAACACTATCGACAAATACAGATTCATCAAAAAGCTGGGGAAACCAACGCGGGCTATATTAAGGCAATTATCGAGCTTGAGCTTCATCTGCTCAAAAGTGATTTTAAGCTGAGTGCGCGGACTGAAAAAATGCTGTAAACACAAAAGCCCCGTTACCGCCTGCGACAACATAGTCGCAATCGCTGCACCTGCTAAACCAAAGGGGAAAACCACAATAAACAGCCAGTCTAAGAAAGTGTTTAATACACCACCCAAAATCAGCACCCAAGTCACCATAGATGGCCTGCCATCATTACGCAGCAGTGTGGTAAAGGTCATTGAAATTATGGGGAAATGACACAGTGCAAAATACCAGAATAAGTATTCGTTAGCGTTTTCGAGCATCTCCCCTTGCGCCCCGAGAGCAACCAAAATATCTCGCGAAAATATCCCACCAACAAGGGCAAAAAAGCATCCCGTTAATAAACATAACGTAAAGGCATTACCCAGTAGTTTACGGGCCTTGACTACATTACCTTGGCCAAGATTGATTGACACTAATGCCGCGCTACCCATACCTATCATGGCGCCAATAGCGTATAAAATCGCGCCAACAGGGTAAGCTAGCATCATCCCCGCCAGCCCTGTTTCACCTAAATAATGGCCAACAAAGATGCCATCAATTGTCACATATACGCCCGTGACCAACATAGAGGCTATGGTGGGTATGGTATAGCGCCAAAAAAGCTTCGCAATCGGCTCCTCGAGCAAGCTCATATCCGCAGGAGCATGATTAGATGTTGTTGCTGTCATTAGCGTTTCTCACAAAAAGGGGGGCTAGAGTCGTATCTATTTAGAAAAATGATCGGGTGAACAAAAATGCGACAATGGATTGTACCTAAAAATAGCGAGAACTCAAAGCATGTTCATTATGAATAATTAACAATAAAGATTAATCATCACAATGACTTAAGCGGAAACAGTCCAATTTCAGCCAAATGACAAACTCAGTACAGTTCAATAACAGATGTGGGTTAATTCATCATTTTCTGCTACTTTTTTGGTGTTTAAGGCCGAATTAGGTAAAGTATCCGTTCAAGCAAGCCCATTAACGTATTTAAGCAAGATGAAATCATTAACTTTATAAATTTAAGCTTTTGATAATTAATGGGTTAAACAGAAATAAATTCAATAACAATAATAAGGGAAGGACATGAGTCAGAATAGTCCAAATGCAGGCAACGATCTGCGAGAAGTCAAACAGCTCGGCATGTGGGCCTCCATTACTAGCTTAGGTTATGTGTTTTGGTTAGTTGGTGGTATGGAGTTAGTCGAGCGTATCGCCTACTACGGTGTTAAAGCCAGTGCTGGACTGTACGCTAAAGCGCCAGAGTCTGCGGGCGGCCTTGGGATCAGCCTGAGTGACTACGGCATTATTATTTCCCTCTGGGCGATCATGCAAACCTTTGTGCCCGTGTTCACCGGTGGCATGTCTGACCGAGTGGGCTACAAAGAAACCATCTTCGGCTCCACCATCATTAAAATCTTTGGCTATCTCGTCATGGCATTCTTCCCCAGCTTTTGGGGCTTCCTTGTCGGTGCATTACTCCTTGCCATAGGCACAGGGATATTTAAACCGGGCATTCAAGGCACCTTAGTGCTGTCCACTAATCGCAACAACACTTCAATGGCTTGGGGCATTTTTTACCAAGTTGTAAACATTGGCGGTTTCCTAGGGCCTTTAGTTGCTGTGCATATGCGCCAATTGTCGTGGGACAATGTATTTTTCGCCTGCGCCGCGATTATCTCACTCAACTTCTTATTCTTACTCACCTATACCGAGCCAGGTAAAGCCGAGCGACTGGAACGCAATAAGCAAATAAAATCGGGTGAAGTCGAACAAGAATCCCTGTGGCGTGATGCTTGGCGTGAGCTGAAAAAGCCCATTGTGATCTACTATATGCTCGTTTTTTCAGGATTTTGGTTCTTGTTTAATGCCCTATTCGATGTGCTGCCTATCCATATTTCCGAATGGGTCGATACCAGCGTAATCGTCACCTCCCTCTTTGGCAGCGAAGGCACCAGTAACGGCATTCTGCAATTTTGGCTTGGCCTCAATAACGAAGGCACTAAGGTGATGCCCGAAGGCATGCTCAACCTTAATGCGGGCCTGATTATGACCTGCTGTTTTATCGTCGCGGCACTGACGGCTAAATACCGTATCACTACCGCCATGTTTATTGGTTGTTTGCTGAGTATTTTAGCTTTTGTGTTTATCGGTGCTTTCCATGCGGCATGGTTTATCGTATTCGCGATTGCCATGTTCTCCATTGGCGAAATGATGATTAGCCCGAAGAAAAACGAGTTTATGGGTAATATTGCTCCCGAAGGCAAAAAAGCCATGTACTTGGGATTTGTGATGTTGCCCCAAGGGATCGGCTGGGGATTAGAAGGCTACTTTGGCCCTAAACTCTACGAGATTTATGCATCAAAGGAATTGTTTTCGCGGGATTTATTGCTAGAGCGTGGCATGAACAGCACTGAGGTCAGCGCCATTCCTCAAGGTGAAGCCTTTACTACCTTGGTGAGTTACACAGGTGAAAACGCACACGATCTCACCCAATTGCTGTACCACAGCCATAACATTGGCATGGCGTGGTACATCATAGCCGCCATAGGGACTATCTCAGCGGTAGGGATTTACATCTATGGTAAGTGGTTACTCACACTACAAAGAGCCCAGCAAGCCGCCTAAGTGACACTCGCTGACCTCATTTTGGGCAAGGACGACAAAGACAAGATAAGGGCTAGATATGGCAAGGTGAGGAGCGATCCTCATCTTGCCATATCAGTATCAAAAAGGACGCGTCAGCAGCTCAGGCGTAAATTGTTCAGGCGACAACAATAAGCCTAGGCTTTCGATTTGTGCATTCAGACGATTGAGATCTTGAGTCAGTGCCGGCAAGGTCAGCGTATTGTCATCGAGTACATACACTTGCCTTAAACTGGTGTAATAAAAAAGCAATATAATCAAAGCATTAACATCATTTTGCGCCGCAGCGGCTTTAATCTTTATCAACTTGCGATAGATACGATTATGGAGTTGCTTTAATTGCCACACATAATAAATTTCGCTGAAGAAGGATTTATCCTTCAAGTTGTAAATCACTGCGCTACACAGACCCAGACTGAAAATCACGCCTAAGAGATTCAAGTGAAAATTACCTGTTGGCTCACCTGGCACTGGCGTCGCCCCAAACAGCGCAATAAGTCCAGTACCAAAAATCAGTGATAACACGACTAAACTAACAACTAGAATAACAATGAATAAATTCATGTTTTTACGATACAAGGTTTTATCTATTTCCTGCAGCTTCATAACATCCCGCTCAAATAAACCGCCCAGCATTGGCGTATAAATCAATGAATGGCAGAGCATACCCCAATCCCCTTTATTCGGCCTTAACTGATTTAAACGCATAAGGAAAATACATTTCTCATCCTCACTTACAAATGATACAAACTGAAACCTTTAAGCGTAACTAAGCAGGCTGAGGGATAGGATGATGTATCGATTGAAGATCAACGGCTTAATGCCCTTACGATTTATCTTCCAGTTATTTCAAAACATTAAAATGTTAACGTTCAATCAAATCTGGGTAAAATTTGCTAACCTTAACCCTAGTGAATTGCATAATAATATCGCCGCTTTTACGAGAGACTGTGTTCTAACCTCCCGCATTCAAACCACACAAGGAATACCATGATACTCAGCAAAGGCTTTGCACAGGTCGTCTTTTTGGCGCTCAGCAGCCTTTGCTTGACTGCACAGGCTAAAGACCTGCTCGCAGTGGGTTCGAGTTTCAGTCAAATTTTTGAACTACAAGCCAATGGCGAATATACCGGCTTAGGTGTCGATATTTTGAATCGCTTCGCCCAGCAGCAAAGTGTGAACATTCACTATCAAATTACCCCATGGCGCCGCGCTATCTCTATGGTTGAACGTGGCCAAGCGGATATTCTTATTGGTCCCTACGATACCCCAGAGCGTAATGCCAACTTGGTTTTTGCGGCGAAGGCATTTTACCGCGATGATATGGTGTTTTATGCTCGGGCAGACAATGAAATAGTGTGGAATGGCGACTATGCCAGTATTAAAACACAACGGATTGGAAAAATGCAGGGCTGGAGTTATGGCACAAGGTTTACTGAACAAACTAAATCATTAAATATCAATGAATTTGTCGATATTAAAAGTGGCATAGAACGGCTTTCGCGGGGTGATTTAGATTTACTCGCCACCAATAGTCGCAATACAAATGCAGTGCTCGCCCAAATCAAAATCCCTAAAGCAATTACGCCAATCATGCCGATAATCGATGTGCGAGACGGCTTTATGGCTTTTCCGAAACAAGCTAAATTTGATCCGCTAAGAACTCGTTTTGACAGCTTCTTCGAGGAGATGATCCAAAATGGCACACTCACTACACTCGGCCAAAAATACCGCGTGACCTTGCCTTACTGATCCAATCTTACTGTTCCCACCAAACCCGCCCCTCTTATCTTTGCTCACACCTGTAATAAAGAGTGATGGGGAACTCTGTTAGCTAAGACAAGCAATCAACTGCAGCTCAATCTCGTTCCAATTGACGTCGTCCATGGTAATCATTTCTAGTCTGGAATCTAAGGTGTCATCGAGTTCAACCACAGTAAACTCATGGTCAATCCAGTTAAATCCTGCAATTCCATCAGTAGTGATCATCACGGCCTTTAATCTAAGCAACACTTGCCCAACGTTGGATGACTGAGCTTGCCGCTGAATAAAATCCATTAATTTATCAAAATCAAATTCTTGACTCGGTTCAAACACCCAGCCGCAGCTAAAACAACCTTCACCTTGATTCTGCTTTCGCACTATACCGCGATCATCAAAATCAAGTGCGGCTTCGATTGCACCTTCGGCAAAGAGGCTCAACTCACTCAAGCGAGAACCACCAGCACGAAACAAGCTTGGAGCCGTCGTCGGTAGGCTGCCCAGCTTTAGGCCCGCGCTAGCATGCCCATTTATATTGAGTGACACGCGCCTTGGTTGGTTAAGATAGTCCAGCAAAGCGCTAGGTAAAGGCTGTTGATTTGAGTGGCTCACTACAGGAATATCAGTACGTTCAATATGGCTTAAATAAGTCTGCAATTCATAGAGTAACTTAGTATTTTCAGCATCATACAAGTCAGACTTAGTTGCGATGATCACATCGGCCACTTGCAACTGTTGGATAAAATTTGCATGTTCGCGATAGCGAGGATCGTGGATCTTACGCGCGTCCACCAAACATAGGGTGCTACGCAGTGAAATCACATTCTGATAATGGGGCGCACTCAATACTTTAATGATTTCATTAGGATGCCCAAGCCCAGTCGGTTCAATCAATAAGCGGTCAGGTTTCGCTTTCGCAATCAACTGATTGATGGCCACTTGTGTCGGTACGCCTGCTGCGCAGCACATACAGCCACCCGCAACCTCACGAATTTGTATGCCGTTATCGGAGGAGTTCAGTAACCCCGCATCAATGCCGACCTCACCAAATTCATTGACCAGCACTGCCCAAATTTCATCCGCGGGTTTAGTCGCCAACAATTGCTTAATCAGAGAGGTTTTACCTACACCTAAAAAACCTGTAATGATATTGGTGGGAATCGCTTTGATAATCATAAGGAAACTCGCTCGAATAGAAAGCTTGGCGCTCGAGTGTAGAAGTATTGGCTCCGAAGCTCAACAAAAAGCGCATCGGTGAGGATGCGCTTTTAGAATAGCGACAGGCTATGTAGCAAAATATGCAACTGACTATCCAACAGTCAAATCAACAAACTAGGCAACCGTTAGACGGCTAAGCTAATAGGCACTTTGCACTTATTAGCCTTGATTGTTGGGCTTAGCTTATTTTGACTTAACTTATTTTGACTTAGCCTATTTTGACTTATTGGTGCGAGAGCCAAAACCTGACTTATTGCTCACCAAATTCGACTTAGGTTTAGTCGCATTAAACGGCTTACCTGAGCCAGAAGCTGGCTTAGCACGGCTAGAGGATTTATCGCCACCGGTTTTGCTGTCCTGCGCTTTACCTTTCGCGTACTTACCCTGACGAGACTGGCCAATAGTACGATCCTGCGGCGCCTTATGGCTCCACTTTCCAATCGGCTTAATCGGTGCCGCGGGCGCATCACGGTAACGGGCAGGCAAAGGCGTGCCTTCTTCATAACCCGGTTGTACCGACACGGGCAGTTTCTGCTCAATCAAGGCTTCAATTTCAGCGAGCATTTCATCGTCAGAAGGTGAAACAAACGAAATCGCGCGACCCGTTAATCCTGCTCGGCCAGTACGACCAATACGATGGATATAGTCTTCGGCGAGGAAAGGTAATTCAAGGTTGATCACCATAGGCAAGGCATGAATGTCTAAACCACGAGCGGCCACATCGGTCGCCACCAGCACCCGCAATTTACCGGCTTTAAACTCTTCCAACACCCGATTACGGGCGCCTTGTGTTTTATCGCCGTGGAATACACCTGCGGCTATGCCATCCAGCTTTAATTCTTGTAATAAATGCTCGGCGCTTTCTTTCGTGCTGGCAAACACCAGCACTTGGCGCCAATTGTTGCGGCCAACGAGTTCTGACAACAGCTCGGCTTTGCGGCGTTTATCAACGCGATAGACTTCCTGCACAACTGTGGATGCGGTAGTCGTGTCAGCAACATTCACCCACTGAGGTTCATTCAGCATTTTCTCGGCGAGTTGTTTGACAGCATCGCTATATGTGGCTGAAAACAACATGGTTTGATGCTGCGGCGCAATTAAGCGTTTCACTTTTTCAATGTCGCGCACAAAACCCATGTCTAACATGCGGTCGGCTTCGTCGATCACTAATGTGGTAACGCTCGATAAATCTAACTGGAATTGGCCGATAATATCGAATAAACGACCAGGAGTTGCCACCAAAATATCAACGCCCTGCTCTACCCCTTTACGCTGGGGATTCATGTTGGCGCCGCCGTAAACCGCTAAGGTTTTCAGTGGTAGGAACTGGCTGTATTTTTGGATATTTTCGCAGACTTGAATCGCAAGTTCGCGGGTTGGCGTCATCACCAACGCGCGTAAAATCGGTTTATCATTGCTGTCGTTTGTTAAAGACTCAGCCGCCAACTTTTCAAGTACAGGCAGAGCAAAGGAAGCCGTCTTACCTGTACCCGTTTGGGCGCAGGCCATAATGTCTTTGCCTTCAAAGGCAAGCGGGATCACTTTCTCTTGCACTTGAGTGAGTTGCTGATAGCCACACTCAGTTATCGCATTCAAAATAGGAGAAGATAAACCGAGTGTTTCAAATTTCATAGGGACTCTTTAGCTAAGTAGTAAAACTTTGATGCGAGGTGATACTCAATGCCCCAACGCGGGGCCGCGGAGTCTAGCAAAATCCGCGGCGTTTTTATAGGCAATTATCGCCACTAAGTTAATATCTCCTCAGACATGGGAGACTAAAAGCGGATCCTGTAAGTATTTTTGGCTAAATTCACCCGCAGGCACAGGTCTTGAGAACAAGTAACCTTGGCCGTAGTCACAACCTGCAGCCAACAAGACTAGCCGCTGCGCATCGGTTTCGACACCTTCGGCAATCACCTTCATTCCCAACTTGTGGGCCATCACGATTATCGCCTCACAGAGAATTTGATCGTTTGAATCGGTATCGATATGGCGGGTAAAAGATTGATCAATTTTAAGATAATCAATGTCAAACTTTTTCAAATAGGCGAGTGACGAATAGCCCGTACCAAAATCGTCCAGCGACACTTGCACACCCGCATCGCGGTAGGCCAGTAGTTTTTCGGTTACACCCATACTGGCGTCCAATAACAGGCCTTCGGTAATTTCAACACAGACTCCCGCGCCTGTAATATTAAGATCTTGCAATAACTTCAACCAATCATTGAGCAGCGTGCCTTCATCACGAAATTGGATTGGGGATTTATTGACGCTGATTTGGATTTCAACCCCTAATTCATGACGCCACGCCGCACTCTGGCGAGCGGCTTGCTCGAACACCCAATTGCCGATTTCAACAATCAAGCCGGTGTCTTCCGCAACAGGAATAAACTCTGCAGGCGACACAGCACCACGCTCCGCATGATGCCAGCGGATCAAGGCTTCAGCCTTGGTCACTTCACCCGTTGCTAAGGCAACAATCGGCTGATAATGCAGTTCAAATTCTTTATTCACGACCGCTTGACGTAAGTCTTGGATCAAGCGCATGCGGTATTTGGCGTATTCCTGCATCGATGGGGTGAAATAGTTGAAGCGATTACGCCCTTGATCTTTCGCCGCATACATAGCCTGATCCGCATGCTTGAGAAGCCCTTCAATACTGGTCGAATCATCGGGATATAAAGTAATCCCAATACTGACGCTGATATAAGCGGTTTCTTCCCCTAACACATAGGGTTCGGCAATTCGTCGCAAAATATTCTCGGCGACGCGCTCAATCCCCTTATGGTCTTCCATCGAACTTAACACCACAGTAAATTCATCGCCGCCAAGACGCGCCACGACGTCGGCATCACGCACACAGGATTTCAAACGACTCGCGGTTTCTATCAGCAGTAAATCGCCCATGGCATGGCCTAAGGTGTCATTCACTTCTTTAAAGAAATCTAAATCCAAGAACAATAAGGCAAAGTGGTTGCGATTGCGGTCGGCATTTTTCACTTCACTGCTTAAATACTCCAACAACATGCGCCGATTAGGCAACCCCGTCAGCGTATCGTAGTTAGCCTGTTTCCAAATCAGATGTTCATTTTGCTTCTTATCGGTAATGTCTGAGAACAGGGCAACACGTCGATAGGGATGGCCTTCTTTATCATTAATCGTATTGATGGTTAACCAGATGACATATTCCTCGCCATTTTTGCGCCGCTGCCACATTTCCCCCTGCCATTGGCCTTTCTCGCGGATATCATTATTCATTTTGGTGTAAAAATCGCGGCCATTGAGGTCACAATAAAGCAGCCGAATATGTTGGTCCCGCACTTCAAATTCGCGATAACCCGTCATCACACTAAAGGCGGCGTTGACGGTAATAATCACACCCTTTTCATCGAGGACACTCATGGCTTCTGAGCTGTTATCGTAAACCAGTGCCGACAATTTTAAGGATTCTTCGATAAGTTTTGCGTCGGTAATATCGGTATAGGTTCCGCACATACGCAGAGCATTGTTGTTTGCATCTCTGCTCACGACTTTACCTGTATCAAGGATCCACCGCACCTTACGGTTTACGGTATTTAAGCGGTACTCCATCTTATGTTGCGCCGTTTCGCCACGAATATGGGCCTCAATCGAATGCAGCACTTTAGGCCTGTCTTCGGCGACTATCGCATCCATCCATTGGCGACTATTAGCGTTGAGCATATCAACATCGCAGCCAAGAATATCGGCACTGCGGGCGTTACGTTCAATACGATCATGACGAATATCCCAATCCCACACCCCAAGATCGCTACTGCTTAACACCAGTTCGAGTTGTTCACGGCTAGCGAGCACCTCTTGGTCAGCAATGGCCTGTGAGGTGATATCTAAATATCCAGCAATAACAAGCAACACGGCATTATTACCACCACGCTTACAGGCGACTGTCATATGGGTGTAAACCACGCTACCGTCTTTAACGATAAAACGTTTATCCATCTCGTAATTATCGATATCCCCCCGCAGCATAAGCTCAAATTTCAGGGCATCCGCTTCTAAATCATCGGGATGAGTAATTTGTGCCCACGTCATCCGTAGCAATTCAGCTTCTGAATACTTGAGCATTTGACATAACCGTGGATTCACCTTTATCCACTTTTGATCTATCCCCGTTATTGCAATACCAATATTGCCCGCGTTGAATTGGCTCCGAAAAAGGAAATCATCCTGCAGACGAATTTGTTCATCACGCTCTAATTCAAAACGTCGCGATAACAAGCGGCTCAATAGCCAAGTCGCTATCGGGAAAATGGTCAATACTGGGAGGGTCACTTTGGCGAGCAATGGCATTGCTATGCCATCGGGTAGAAATAAGAACCACAACAACATCACGATATGAACGGTATAGGCAAAGAGAAAAATTTCTCCACCTGAAATATTGGCTAACAGAGACTTACGATATTGACGCCAGATCACCCCGATTAAACCGGATGACACTATCACGCCGACGCCAATCCATATACCAGCGCCACCGATACTGATGCGATACAGCGCCGTCATCACGACAGCCACTAAGGTCGGTAAACCACCGAAAAATAGACCAGAAATACAGAGAATAACTGAACGGGTATCAAAGAAAACGCCAGGCAAATATACCCAAGGCGTACTCATAATAGTGATACCAATACCACCGATGAGCATCCCAATAATGATGCGCCACAGTAAAAAATACTGCCGCTGATGCTTTTTAGGAATCACGTCGTACAAAAAGACCAACGCCAGCAATAAAGCCGCATTTTGTACTAACGGAAAGAGAATACCTTTATCCATAACTCAGAGAGCGACTCCAAAAATGAGGGGGCTTGATACCATTTTAACATTCCCCCACAAGTGTAGCAGAATCACTTAGAAATCATGCGTTAATTCCCTTTGCCGCATCACACTTTGGACTTACCACATTACATTTTGCAATAGAGTTGTTGACGATATTGCTCTGCAATAGAATGCCAGTCAAAACGCTGTGCCATGGCCGCAGCACGCACTTGTGGCCATGTTTTCCCCTCGAAACAAGCAATGGCTTGCGTCAACCTTTGCAGAAACGCTTCGGCCTGCTCATTTAAGCTATTGCCGTTAAAAGCAAAACCATTAACGCCATCCTCAACGGTATCCTTTAAACCGCCTACACTATGCACTAAACATGGCTGTCCCGCGCGCATGGCCAACATTTGACTGATGCCACAGGGCTCAAAGGAACTTGGCATCAAAAACAGATCGCCATGCTGATACAGCGCTTCGGATAACGCCTCGTTGTATCCCTGCAAAAATAATAGGTTATCGTATTTAGCCCCTAACGCTTGAAAAGACTTAGCAATCGATGCATCGCCACTGCCGAGTAAAATCAGCAGCGCCGTCGGTTTTGTTTGCTTCAATGCTTTAAGTAAGGTTTCAAGCACAGATAAACCCGAGGGCAATTGATGGCGCAGCAGTAAGACTTTTTGATCGGTCAAACGGCCCACCGAAGTCAATAACAGATTCGGTACTTGCTCCGCCATTGCTTGACGCCAATGGGCTTGGGTGCGGGCAAAAGCAATCATGTCCACGCCACTCACTTGCGTTTGATGCCCCTGCCATTGCACTAACGCAGTTTCAATCGCACTGAGCAATTGCTTGAACTCGGGTACTTGAATACGCGCAGGTGGCTTAGCGGGTAAATCCGATACTGACGAATATACACAGCCATTTAAAATCCCCACCACTTTGCCGTCATTGGCCTTGACCTGTAAGTCATGTTCTAGCCCTTCACCACCAAAGAATCCCGCCTCTGGTTTGGAGGGCTGCAACACTTCTTTGGCATAACTGGGCGAGACTAAATGCACTTTGTCGCTCAGCACTATGCCCATACGCATAGGGTTAACACAGTAGGGATAACGGGGATCAGTAATTAACTGTTTTTGCCCCAGCGTCAAAGTGGCAAACAGCTCGGGAAACCAAGCCGCAAAGGAGGATGAGTCTTGGCTTAAGGGACGTATCCCCTGCAGTGCAAGATTGTGGATAGAGAACACACACTCAATGTCTTTGAGAGCACTGAACTCAGGCACGAATGCTCTTAACATGGCTAAGCAGCCCGCATGCCAGTCATGTAAATGCAGCACAGTCGGCATAGGCACTCGGCCAGTAACTAATGCTGTCGCGACGCTCGCGCAAAGGAAAGCAAACTTAGTCGCATCGTCGGCGAAAGGACGCTCGGCACTGCCTTGGCTATAAATCTGCCCAGGTACGGATTGCCATAATGCATGTTCGAGCAGATAAATCATCGCCTCTGGCACATGGGGATGGGGCATGGCAAACAAATGCACTCGCTCCAAGCGACCACCAAAGGCCACAGTTAACTCACCCAGATCTTGGGGTTGATTCGCTACCGCAGTTAAAAAGCCATAGCTTGGCATGATCACATCGGCGCACAAATCAACACCCGCCAGAGCGGCGGGTAAATCACGGATGACATCCGCCATACCGCCAACCTTGGCGCCCGCAAGGGCACCGTTTTCAGCCGCGACCATCAAAATGCGTTGTTTCAATTAATTGGATACTCCCGCTACTTCAACTGTGCAGCTTTTATTAAGCTGCCTATACCTAAGCCATTTTTACTTTAATGATCAGTTTACTTTAATGATCAAAGCACTATTCATAGCCTACAGGCAAACCTAGCATGTCACGGGTCACTAAGGTGACGCCTTTTTCCGACACCCTAAAGCCTTTAGCTCTGTCGTGATCATGGTTATAACCTATCACCATGCCTTCGGGAATAATGCAGCCACGGTCAAGTATCGCATTCTTGATTTTGCAATGGCGCAGCACGACTACATCGGGTAGCACTACTGAATCTTCAACTAACGAATAAGAACAAACGCGCACTTCGTTAAACAATACACTACGGCGCACTGTCGCCCCCGAAATAATACAACCGCCCGAAACAATCGAGTCCAACGCCATACCGCGTCTATCATCGTCATCAAACACAAATTTAGCGGGTGGTAATTGTTCTTGGAAAGTCCAAATTGGCCATTTCGCATCGTACAAATTCAGTGCTGGCGTAGGCGATAACAGTTCCATATTCGCTTGCCAGAAAGAGTCTAGCGTACCCACATCGCGCCAATAGGCTTGCTCGTTCGGGAAAGCGCTCTTAAAGGGATAGGCGAACACATTATGTTTTTCGATGATCGCAGGAATAATATCCTTACCAAAATCGCGATCTGAGCTTTCATTTAAGGCATCTTTCTTGAGCTGGTCAAACAAAAACTCTGTGTTAAACACATAGTTGCCCATAGACGCTAAACACATTTCAGGATTACCCGGAGAATGCTTAGGTTGCAGCGGCTTTTCTTCAAAGCCTAAAATGCGCATCTCTTCATCGACTTCCATCACCCCAAACGAACCCGCAGCTTCGGCAATCGGCACTTCAAGGCAAGAGACTGTCATATCTGCGCCCGACTCGGCATGCGCGGCTAATAACCCAGCATAATCCATGCGATACACGTGATCGCCAGACAACACCATCACGTATTTAGGCAGCTCGTGGCGAATGATATCGATATTTTGAAATACCGCATCGGCCGTGCCTTGGTACCAGTTTTCCGAATAGCGTTGTGAAGCGGGTAAAATCTCCACCGACTCGCCCAGCTCCTTCTTAAAATGGCCCCAACCGCGCATCACATGGCGGATCAAAGAATGCGACTTGTACTGAGTCACAACCCCGACACGACGAATACCCGAGTTAATACAATTTGAGAGCGGGAAATCGATAATACGAAACTTACCACCGAAATACAGTGCAGGTTTAGCACGCCAATCCGTGAGTTCATGCAAGCGAGACCCGCGCCCACCAGCTAAAATCAACGCATATGTTTCACGAGTTAAATTACTGATATAACGAACATTAGACATAGGCTCTTACTCCGAAATCGGCAAACTGATTGCCCATAAATGGCTTATCGATACGGCAGACACTGCCATACTCCCCTGAGTATTTCTCACTTGCATTCCCCATTCCTTCCATTGATTGCTGCATTCCTTTCAAACACTTAACGCTTATACTCATCCGCTATAACAAGAGACTTATAACCAAGAGCCCAACCCTTACAGTTTCCAAATTTCATCGCGATAACCTGCGATCGTCACATCACTCGAAAAACGTCCACTGGCGGCGGTATTGCGAATACTCATCTGCGTCCAAACCTGCGGATCTTTATAGGCCCGCGCCACGGCTTCTTGCACGACTCGGTAACTGTCAAAGTCGGCGGCCGTCATCCATTGATCGTCGCTACTTTCGATGGCGGCAATAATGGGATCGAAAATCCCCGGCTCAAGCAGATTGAAGTGACCACTTTTGAGTAACTTCATCACCTCAGATAACGCCGGTGAATCATCAATAATACTGCGTGGATGATAGTGACTACGTACCTGCGAGACCTGCTCCGCATTGAGTCCAAACAGGAAGAAGTTCTCAGAGCCCACTTCCTCTAACATCTCGATATTGGCGCCATCCATAGTGCCGATTGTCAGGGCGCCGTTCATCATGAACTTCATATTGCCCGTGCCCGATGCCTCTTTGCCCGCGGTTGAAATTTGCTCGGACAAATCAGTCCCCGGACAGATTTTTTCCATGGCGCTGACGTTGTAGTTTGGTAAGAAAGCAAAGCGTAGGTAAGGCGTCACCATAGGATCGGAATTGACCATATGAGCAACATTGCTGGCGAGCTTGATGATCAACTTAGCCATAAAGTAACCGGGCGCCGCTTTACCGCCGATCAATACACAACGTGGCACCATGTTTTCGGTGTGGCCTTGCTGGATCTGATGATAGAGATGAATCACATGCAATATGTTGAGTAACTGACGTTTATATTCGTGAATACGCTTCACTTGCACGTCAAACAGCATAGCCGGATCGAACTCAACTCCACATTCCTTAACAATCATCTTAGCCAGCAAAGCCTTGTTGGCTTGCTTCACATCACGCCATTTTTGGATAAACGCATTGTCCTGTGTGAGGGCATTGAGCGCCGTTAACTGGCTTAAGTCTGTCACCCATTCTTGACCTAAATGGGCGGTCAGTAACTTAGCTAAGGCAGGGTTACAATGGGCAAGCCAACGTCTTGGCGTCACACCATTAGTGCGGTTATTAAACTTATGCGGCCACAACTCATAGAAATCCTTAAACAACCCAGATTTGAGTAGTTGCGTGTGTAAACCCGCGACACCGTTGACCGAGAAACTCGCCACAATCGCCAAATACGCCATACGCACATGGGGATGTGGACCATCTTGAATAATTGACATACTCGCCAATTTCTCACTATTTCCTGGCCAATGGTGGGCGACTATATCTAAGTAACGGGCGTTGATTTCATAAATGATTTCTAAGATGCGTGGCAGCATTTGCGCCATCATACGCACGGGCCAACGCTCTAGTGCTTCAGGCAACAGGGTATGGTTAGTGTAAGCCATGGTCTGACTGGTAATAGCCCATGCACTGTCCCATTCCAAACTGTATTCGTCGATCAATAACCGCATCAACTCAGGCACGGCAATGCTAGGGTGAGTGTCATTCAACTGCATGACATTTTTAGCGGCAAACTGCGTAAAATCATGACCATGACGACTCACCCAACGTTTGAGTAAATCCTGCAAGCTAGCGGAGGATAAAAAGTATTGCTGACGTAATCGCAGCTCTTTGCCGTTCTCGCTCGCATCATTTGGATAGAGCACCATAGTGATCTGCTCGGCCAAGTTTTTACGGGCCACGGCTTCCGTGTAGTCGCCTTGGTTAAACTCAGCTAAATCAAAATCATCGGTCGCTTCAGCCTTCCACAATCTCAGGGTATTTACCCGCCCATTGCGATAACCGGGAACTGGCATGTCATAGGCGACGGCGAGCACATCTTGGGTTTCAACCCAAATAATGTGCCGACGGCCTTGTTTATCGACATAGGATTCAGTGTGGCCAAAAAAAGGCACAATCACGTTGTGGGTAGGGACACGCACTTCCCACGGATTGCCTTCGCGCAACCAACGGTCAGGGCGTTCAACTTGGTAACCGTCGACTATCTTCTGGGCGAACATGCCATATTCGTAACGTATGCCATAGCCTGTCACTGATAAGTCCATGCTGGCGCAGCTATCGAGGAAACACGCGGCTAATCGACCTAGGCCGCCGTTGCCTAAACCGGCATCATGTTCGGCCTCTTCTAACTCTTCTAACGATACCGCATAGTTGCTCAAGGCATCACGGCTATCTTGTTGCAAATCTAAACTCAGTAGTGCATTACCTAGTGCACGGCCCATCAAAAATTCAAGGGATAAATACGCCACTTGCTTGCGCTTAAAATGGCTGTCATCCACTCGAGTCTGACGCCAATTGTCTAGCATCTGTTCTTTCACGCTGTAAGCTAACGCTTGAAATAATTCGCAGCTCACGCCTTCGCCACGGCTGAGTCCATAACGTAAATGGCGCTCAAAGGAAGCGGGCAAAGCATCGCAGGGTTCACAAGGCTCAGCGGCTTTAGACTTAGTCTGACGCTTAGCGGGCGCCTTCTTGCTCGCTGCTTTTGACTGAGCTAGTGTTACTGGTTTTTCGCTGGTATTGGGGCTCAGCTCGCTTTTGTCACTCATAGTTAATTCCTTCATTTCCTATAAAATCAGCATGAAAAAGCATGAGACTACGATCTTGCAGTAAGTATCGCGTCGCAGAGATCTGAACATCCAGCGGCTCAGTTTGGGTATGAATAAGGCATTGCCACGGACTCAAGTGCTCGAAAGTCGGCAGGGTAAAAGCGAGAGGATTGTCGTCGGCATTAACCATCAACAGCAAAGCTTGCTGCTTGCCTTGATCTTCTAAATCACCGGAAAGCACCACAGACAAACTGCGGCACATAGATTCGGTCCACAAGCTCTTGGTCATTTGTTCACCTTGGCGACTAAACCAATCTAATCGAGTACCAATATCGGCTAAGGATTCAGCCAATAACTGTTCGTGAATGAAGCGCTTAGCACATAACAGCGGGAAACGTTTGCGCAGGGCGATAAGCTGCTGAGTAAAGGCTAACAGCTCAGTGTCCATGCCCTTTGCCGACCAATCAAACCAGTTCAGTTCATTGTCTTGGCAATAGGCATTATTGTTACCTTGCTGGGTGCGGCCCGTTTCATCGCCGCTCAACAACATAGGCACACCTTGGGATAAAAATAGCGTAGTCAATAAGTTACGTTGTTGACGACTGCGAAGTGCCAGAATTGCGCTATCTTCGGTTTCCCCTTCAATCCCATAATGATGGCTGAAGTTTTCTTGGTGACCGTCGCGGTTATCCTCCCCATTTGCCAAGTTATGGCGCTGGGTATAACTCACTAAGTCTTTAAGGGTAAAACCGTCGTGACTGGTTAAAAAATTAAGACTAGTCGCAGGTGGACGGCCACTGTGTTCAAAAAAATCCCCCGAGCCGTGAAAACGCCGAGCAAATTCGGGCAACATGCTGTGATCGCCGCGCCAAAAGCGGCGCATAGTGTCTCTATATCTGTCGTTCCATTCACTAAAAGCCACGGGGAAATTGCCCAATTGATAACCGCCAGGGCCAATATCCCAAGGCTCAGCAATTAATTTCACTCGGCACAAAACAGGGTCTTGCAACAGCGCATCGAAGAAACCTGAGCCGGGATCAAAACCATAGGCTTCGCGACCTAAGCAAGCCGCCAAGTCGAAGCGAAACCCATCGACGCCCATGATTTCTACCCAATAACGCAGCGAATCTAGTACGAGCTGTAACATACGTGGATGATTGATATTTAAGGTGTTTCCGCAACCCGTATCATTAATATAAAAACGCTTATCATTCGGATGCAGACGGTAATAACTGAGATTATCTATGCCACGAAAACTAAAGGTCGGCCCAAGTCGACTCCCCTCGGCGCTGTGGTTATAGACCACATCGAGGATCACTTCGATACCTGCGCCGTGAAGTGCATCCACCATGGCCCGAAACTCACCAATGTTGTCGGATGATAGATAACTCGGCTCAGGGGCAAAAAAACCGATACTGTTGTAACCCCAATAGTTAGTGAGCTTTTTCTCGAGCAAAAATGGCTCAGTGAAAAAGGCCTGTACAGGAAGTAACTCGACACACGTCACCCCAAGTTCGGCCAAATAATCGATAGCCGGCTGAGTCGCTAAGCCCGCAAAGGTGGCACGTTTATGGGGTTCAATCTCAGGATGCACCGCCGTAAAGCCTTTAACATGCATCTCATAAATGATACTGCGCTCTAGAGGTTTGGGCTGAAACCTCGTCGCAAGGGGCTGAATCGACTGCTTGGCAGCTATCTCGATTAATGGACGAATGTCCACGACCTTGCATTTTGGCACATAGGCAGCGTTATCTAACTTGCTGAAAGATAAGTCTTCATCCATGTGGTTCAGCTCGTAACCATAGTTAGACTCATGGTCGCAATATTCACCGACGAGCTGGCGCGCATAGGGGTCGAGCAATAATTTATTGGGGTTAAATCTGTGACCAAGCTGAGGCTCATAGGAGCCATAAACGCGATAACCGTAGAGTTGCCCCGCCTTAAGCCCTTGCACAAACACATGCCAGATTTGCTGGGTTTGTTCAGTTAACGCAATACGCGCGACTTCTTGCTCGCCATTGTCATCAAATAAACATAACTCAACCGCTGTGGCGTTAGCTGAAAATAACGCAAAATTGACGCCATCGCCCTCAACATTAGCACCGAGCGGAAAAGGCTCACCTACCCCTAACGCCCATTTTTCGCTTTGAAATGGGTGTTTTTTAGCGTCAGGGTTGAGCTTAATATCATCAGCCGTGGGCTTTTGCATGCTAGTTCGCCTCAGCCAATCCGGTTAACGCAGGCCCTATCACTAGGCAACCCAAGGGTGGCACAGTGATCAGCGCGCTCTGCGCCATTCCTTGCCACGACAGCGGCTCAGCAACCACAGTGCCCGCATTACCTTGATTACTGCCACCATAAATCTGGCTATCGCTATTAAGATATTCGCGGTAATCCCCCGCCAAAGGCAAACCAATACGGAACCCAGTGTGCAATTGAGGCGTCATGTTGATGACAAACACTAACGGCGCATCACCTGCTAAACCGTAACGCACAAAGGTAAAGATGCTGTCGCGGCTATTCTCACAATCTAGCCAACTAAATCCTGCGCCCTCGTAATCCTGAACCGATAAGGCTGGCATTTTTTGATATAAGTGATTGAGATCTTTAAGCCAACGCTGGACGCCTTGGTGCGGCTCGTAAGCCAATAAGTGCCAATCTAAACTCTGGTTATGGTTCCACTCATTTCGCTGACCAAACTCGCAGCCCATAAAGAGTAATTTCTTACCTGGATGCCCCCACATAAAACCGTAATAGGCACGCAGAGTTGCAAATTTCTGCCAATCATCACCGGGAATCTTATGCAGCAACGAGCCCTTACCATGGACCACTTCATCGTGACTCACGGACAGCATAAATTGCTCGGTATAGGCGTACATCAAACTGAAGGTCAATTGATGATGGTGGAATTGGCGGTAAAGCGGATCTCGGCCTAAGTAGCCTAAGCTGTCATTCATCCAGCCCATGTTCCATTTAAAGCCAAAGCCGAGACCTTGCTGATCCGTCGGTTTAGTCACCCCCGCAAAGGCGGTGGACTCTTCGGCGATCATGCAAATGCCGGGGAAAGCTTGGTATAGGCGTTGATTCAAAATTTGTAAGAAACTGATGGCCTCGAGATTCTCCCGTCCACCATAGGCATTAGGCAGCCATTGGCCCGGCTCGCGGCTGTAATCGAGATACAACATAGAAGACACGGCATCGAGACGCAGGCCATCGAAATGAAACTCCCGCAGCCAGTAACAGGCATTACTCAACAAGAAACTGCGCACTTCACCGCGATCATAGTTATAAATCAGGGTATCCCAATCGGGATGTGTGCCCTTGCGAGGATCTTCGTGCTCATACAAACAAGTGCCATCGAAACGCACTAAGCCGTGGGGATCCTTAGGAAAATGCGCCGACACCCAATCGAGGATGATACCAATTCCCGCCTGATGGCAGGCATCCACAAAGGCTTTTAACCCATTGGCATCGCCAAATCTGTGGGTCGGTGCATAGAGACCCACAGGCTGATATCCCCACGAACCATCGAAGGGAAACTCGCTGATCGGCATCAGTTCAATGTGGGTAAAACCTTGCTCCTTCACATAGGGAATCAGCTGCTCAATCAAGTCGTTATAATCAAGATATTGCTCGCCTTGATCCCCCTTACGACGCCACGAACCTAAGTGCACTTCGTAGGCCGACATGGGCGCTTTATGCCAAGCTGTCGCCGCTCGCTTACTCATCCAAGCGGTATCATTCCAACTGTGATGGGCTTTTGGGGGCACGATAGAAGCATTATGGGGCGCGCATTCCATTTGAGTCGCCATGGGGTCGGACTTGGTATGACGCTCACCATTTTGGTAAACCAAATCAAACTTATAGTGGGCGCCTTCAACCACATTGGGCAGAAATAGCTCCCACAAACCATTGGCAAGATGTTGGCGCATTACATGGCGAGTATCGTCCCAATGATTGAAATCCCCCACCACAGAAACCCGTTTGGCATTGGGTGCCCACACACAAAAATGCACACCTTCAACGCCTTGGGTCTGACGCCAGTTGGCGCCTAAAAACTCATAGGCGCGCTCGGCGCTGCCTTCACCAAACAGGTAAATATCGTCACTATTGAGCAGTGAATCAAACTGATAAGGGTCGACTATATCTAGCTGACACAGGGGGTATTCTACCCGCAGCAAATAGAGAAACGGTTTGACGCGTCGCCCCAGCGTACCGGCGAACAATCCCTGCTCGTTAACTTTGTCCAGACTCGCTACTTTGCGGCCATCTTTAATGCTGATCACATCCACACTGAGGGCATTGCGTAAAAAACAACGAACAATTAATGCCTTACCCTCGTTGGCACTGTGCATACCCAAAAGCGAAAAAACATCAGTGTATTGACCATTAAGTAGGGCGACGTCGGCGCCATCGTAGAAATAGGCATTGGCTTGAGTCATCATTTTTCTTCCGTTTATCAGTCAATTAAACTTGCAAATTGGCACTCTTTACCCACATCCCCCCTAATAATCTCATCTTTAGGGATGGCATAATGTGGTGCGACTTAGGCAGCCTTTCGCTGGTGCTAGATTTAGCTCGGTAGCTGTCTCGCCACAGCGATATTTTGTAATCGCTGCAGTATCTCTGGCGAAGTCGACACTTGCGTTAAATTCAGCGGCAGGCGACGCTGCCAATTTGGATATTCGAGCCAAGTACCGGGAATGTTCACCGCATGGCGATCGGCTAATAAATCGCACAGTTGCACGCTGTATAGCGCACTATTGCCGCGAGCTCCTAAGGTCATCCAAGCCGTGAGTAAGGTTTGAATATCGAGTTCGGCTATCGTCACCTCGGCTAACAGACCTTGAGCGACTAACAGTGAAATCAGTTGCTGCTTTTCATGTTCACGCCCCGCGAGCGCCTCGCCCAATTGTTCGTCAGTTTCAAACAGGGATAACTGTCGACGCAGATGCAAATCGCTGCCGCACCACCAAGCCACTAAAGTCGGCACATCGTGGTTCGCCAGCATCATCAGGCTCTGGGACTTGTATTGATCCGGTGATTTAAAGCCTTGATGATCTTTGCAAAAATAGAACAATTCGTTGGAATAAATGCCGGAAGTGTAGAGACGATGAATAATGTCCGGTGGCACGAGTCCTAAGTCTTCACCAATCACCACACAGCGGGCACGTTGGCTCTCAAGGCAAACGATGGCGAGCAAGGTTTCGACGGGATAATACACATAGGCACCGTGACCGAGTTGCTTATCCAGCGGCCACCACCAGAGTCGCAGTAAGCCCATCACATGATCGATACGCAAGGCGCCACAGCTTTCCATATTGGCGCGGATCAAGGCGATAAAATGACTGAAATTATGTTGTTTTAACTTCACAGGATCGAGTGGCGTTAAGCCCCAATTTTGTCCTTGGGGTGCAAAGGGATCGGGCGGTGCACCTATGCTGGCATTCAAACAAAACTGCTCGGCATTAGCCTGTACTTCACTGCCCTGCAGCGCTGCACCGACGGCCAAATCACGGATCAATCCCAGCCCCATCCCAACCTCTTTAGCTTTTAGCTGACAGAGGTGTAACTGCTTTTCAGCCACAAATTGCAGGTAAAGATAGAAACCTTCCTCTTGCACAAACGCTTTAGGACTACGCAAATATTCCGCTTGAGCAAACTCTTGTAGCGCACTGCCCTGCTCACGCACAAACTCATGGAATCTTTGCGCTCTGGGCGTGTCGTTCGCCAGATGCGTGTCACAAAAAACGCGATATAACTGCTCAAAGGCACGGTATTTCAGCTCGCTCACTTTAGGATAATCGAGCCAATTATCACGATTCAGTAAGGCGATAGCCTCTACCCAAGTAGCGCTTGAAAATTCAGTGGCAAGAGCTTGGTATTCAGGAACGCTTTGTAATTGAATATAAAGAGGATTAAGTCTGCGGCGATCGCACGGACTATAGGGACTCGGATGCTCTGGCGCCGCGATATCGAGGGCATGCAAGGGATTGAGTTGAATAAAATCCGCGCCCTGCGCCGCCACCAGCCCGATCAGTTGTTCTAAATCACCAAAGTCGCCAATGCCCCATTGGCTCTCGCTGCGCAAACTGTAGAGTTGGACGCTGATCCCCCAAGGTTTATGGCGTTTACCTTGGGCAACAGCCGTGAGTACGCCTTGGTAAGCGGCCCGCGGCGCCACCATTAAGGTACCAGAGAACAAAGTACGAGTATCAGCCTCAGCCGTCGCACTGCTCTCTAGCGCCGAGCTTGGCGCTGGTGCACTGGTCGATAGAGCATGCTTTAAGCTTAAAGCTATGCGATGAAAGCCCAAACCTAACACTGAGAAATCACTCACATTTTTGTCAGCTGCATGTGCAAATGAGTCTTGGTTTTTGATTAAGGCAGGCTTGTTAGTGAACTCTTGGCTGCTCAGGAAATAGGACGCTAAATTCACCGCTTCAGTCTCGGCGGGCATTAAGTTGTCAGGGAAAGCTTGGGTCTTGGCCTCAGCTAAATCGAGGCGTGCGAATCCCAGTTGCGTAAGATCAAGGCGATAGTGTAGATAAAGCGTTTGTTCAATGCGGTAATCGCCAATGGACTTAAGCGCCGAGAAAGGCACATCGAATACGATGGACTCACCCTGTTCGCATTCAATCGCCACACTCAGATCTGAGGTATAGGTTTCCGGTAAACAAAGGCTTATCCAAGGTTCATCCACAAAACACCAATGGAATTCAGGTAGCACCTGAGTCCAAGGACGGGCATCCAGTAGATCAATTTGCGACGCGATCAGTGCTTCGGTCAATACCGCATCGACACAGGTCAGCCCAGCATCACTCGATAACGCTTCTGTAGCAGGAGCATCAATGGCAGTCCCTGCCACGCTGTTTTTTTCCTGTAACATACAGGTCAAGATACCTTGCCTGTCTACCTCAGAAATATGGATATTTTGGCCAAAACAATCAGTAAATTCTGCTCCAACTCCCCGCAAATACAGCAACTTTTCCAGCCCCATATTTTGTCGCCCCCGCGACCGCTCATCCATAGCTTTAGATATACAGTAACCATGCCAACGAAAAGTAACAAGAAGATGACATAAATATTTCAGAGAAATAACAAAAAACTTTTTCAAAAAATCAGTAACTTACTAGAAGCACTCAGTTAAGTTGGCGCTCAGTAGCTATCAGGATATAAAGAGTGGAATGCACTAAATTGGGGCATGCGTTCAGCAAGAGGGCAAGCATGGCTCCTAAAGCATGCAATAAGTAAAGAGCAAAGGGATAGAAATAACATGACAAGCGTAAGTCATTTTTATGTCATTGCGTTCAGACTAATACTAACAAATACGTCAGGTGACATATTAACCACAGACATCAGTGCAACACTTTGTATCAATTGCGTTTTATAACTTGAACAGCCTATCTCTCCTCTGTCAACATCTCGTTTCGCTACAGCATAGAAACATAATAACAACATTAAATTCATGGAACCTGATATGCCCTCGCATATACGCCAGTGGCTCGCTCCCATGGAATGCTAAAGCAAAAACACCCCAATGATGATTGAGAATAAGGATATGAAATGAAGAAGTTATCAGGATTACTATTTGTCGGCTGCATTGCCTTGACGGGTTGTGAAGGAAGTACAGATGGTGATTTAACGCCGACGCCACCGACGCCCGATCCCACGCCGCCAGCCTTAGCTGCGGATGTGTGTTATTTGATGAAAACCACAAAAGGCGATATCACACTTGCCATTGACTTAACTAACATGCCAATCACAGGTAAAAACTTTAAGCAGTATGTTGATAAGTCTTTCTATAACGGCACCTTATTCCATAGAACCGTTAATAACTTTATGATCCAAGGCGGCGGTTTTACCACTGGGCTCAAAAGCAAACCAGGCGATGCGCCCATCAAGAATGAAGCCGCAGTCGGTATTAGCAACAAACGTGGCACTATCTCCATGGCTCGCACGGATGATCCTAACTCTGCAACATCACAGTTCTTTATCAATGTGTTAGATAATCCACATTTGGATGCGTCTGCGAGTAATTATGGTTATGCCGTGTTTGGCAAAGTGGTCGACGGCATGGATGTGGCGGATCAGATCAGCATAGTACCGACAAAAAACAGCGGTGGTTTTGCTAATACGCCAGTGCAAGAAATCCTGATTAACTCTGTTGCTAAAACAAGCTGCCCTGCTGCTTAAGCATCTAAAAGACGCACAGCTAAACGACATCTAACTAAAAGCAAAAAAGCACTGAAGATTCAGTGCTTTTTCATTTTAAAATCTAATCAATTTAAAGCATGAGCTAAACGATTACTCATCCCCTTGGATCTTCCCTACCAAGAGCATAGGCGCCGCATCAATTTTATCGGCGTCCATCATAGTCGCTATACGCTCAACGGCTGAGAGCAATTGGCTCTGCTCCCATTCTTCAAGATTCTGATAACGCTTAATAAAATGATCCTGTAACGGTTTAGGAGAGTCCTGTAACAGCGCTCGTCCCGCATCGCTAAGGTATAAATGCACCTTACGTTTGTCAGTCTCACTGCGCAGACGGATCACTAAACCACGGCCCTCGAGTCGATCGATAATGGTCGTCACGGTGGCAGGGCTGAGCGTAATTTCTTCCGCCACGGTTTTCGCCAATGGCGCATCCAATTGGGCGATTTTCTGCATCACCATCAATTGCGGCCCAGTTAAACCTGAGTGTTTGTTCAGCTGGCGAGAATGAATGTCGATAGCGCGTATCACTCGGCGCAGCGAAATAAGCAGTTGTTCGTACTTTTCCATCGTTCTTTTCATTCTCCCCATTCTAAGCAACGAGTGCACCTTACCAGAAAGCGCGACTGAACTCACCAAGAGGAGGCACTTTTATGGTAAAAGTCCCTTAGATTACAACATGAATTGACGCGATACCGACAACACTAAACGCTCGTCACTGGTATCTAAGTTCATGCTGGTATCTTCGGCAGCAAGGCTAAAATCGAAGCCACTCCAGTTGGTCAGATAGGCGATACGGAAATGATTAAAAGATTTGCCACCATCCCATGACCATTTATCCTCATCAAGTGATGTCGAGCGATCGACACTAAAGCGAATATCATGTCCTTCAGCGACACTGACAGTATGGCCAAGCAACATAGTGTAATGCTCACCACCCAAACCAAAGTAATCCCATGTATAGGTCAACTTAGCCTCAGAGTGACCCAGTGAACTATCATATCCTAACTTGCTATACAGCTCAGGATAGTTGTAGTCATCGGAAAACGACTCGCCGTGGTAAGTGTAATAAGCCAGTCCGACATCGAAACTCAGTTGCTCATTGAGCTGATAAAACTTACCCGCATAGGCATCGAGTTCCAACCAAGTGCTGTCGTTTCTCCCAAAGTCGACGTTCGACGTAAAGCCACCCACATACCATCCCGAATCAAAACCGTAATCCAAATTGCCTTGCAGCGCTGGGCCGTTGTCCGTTTGGCTGACACCGTTAAAAGTGTAATCCGACGTCGCCGTCACAGTGGCCGATAATCCGGCATTGGCCGCTGTTGACACCAATAACAATCCGCCGGCGACAAGATAAAAACATTTTGATTTCATTATTAATTTTTCCATTAGTTGGCTAGCTCAATTTTAGTAAAGTCGATTTTGTTCTCTTTTGGCGAGCGCTCAATGGCACGAACAGTTTGCAATTGCGTCATCATGATGTAACCAAAACAGCTAAAGATCAGGCCCAGTGCGATTGCACCAACCCATTGAATTTGAAGAAAGTCTAATTGAAAGAGTAATGTCAGACTGCAGAGCAACACTAAGTTAAAGCTGACATATTTAAGCTTGCCTAAACGCTCAATCGTCAGATTAAGATTGTCGGTATACAGGCGTACCAGTGAGTCGAGTGAATTAATCACAAAGGTCACCCCTACAATCACCATCGCCAGATTATAGAAGCCCGAGGTATCTAACCCATTGGCGCTGTAGTAATAAAGCACGGTGAACCAGATGGCGATGGGAATAGACGGAAACACCATCATGGCCAGCAGCACTTGGTAGGTTTTCATCCCGCCGACAAAGCGCGAGGTAAATTGACCAATCATAATGCTCCACGCAAACCACCAGAACAGATAAAACTCATGGTAGTCGTTGATGGGTAAAACAAAATGTTGAATATTGCCGAAATAGTCGCCCAGCATGGCAAAGGTCGTAAAGAACTCGCCCACACTTGAGTCAGCCGATAAAAATGCACTGGCCCACATCATGGCAATCAAGCCTAAAAATAACCAAGTGCTGGCTAAGCTCAAAATACGCACATAACGTATGCTAGTGCTGGAATATACCGCCGCGGCAATCACCATAAATACGATTAAATAAAAGCTACCGACTATGGTTTCGCCATCACCTAATTCGGGTAAGTACCAAGGTAAATTGCTCAATAGCAAATAGGCGGTAAAGGCGCAGGTGCCAATAATTACGATATTATTGATGAACTTAACCCAAGGAATATCGAAGAATCTCACCCTAGGCTCGATGACACAAAAATAAAAACAGGTTAAAAAGTAGAAGCTCCAAATCAAGAAGGCCCAGAAGCCAAACTCAATCGCCAGCGGATTACTAAAGCCATATTCAGGACTCGCCGCCACATTGGCGTAACCCGCAAACTCGGTGAGCGGAAACATGATCAAGCCAACATCAAGTCCTGAGGTAAACAGAATCGCGATAAAGGTAAAAGTACGCACAGGCGTCACGCCGATACAGCGAATATTGCCCCAACGGTAAATCACAAACGCAATCGCGGTAAAAGTGAACAGTATCCCAGCGGATAATAACCAGGTCATAGGATGCACTCCGTCCCAGTCGATACTGGGTATAAGTCGGCATCTGGATATAAACCCATAAAATGTAACTCCATGTTTTTATTTAATAATAAAAACTGAACCATTTTTAAAGGCAACGTTCTGCCCTCAAGCCTTAAATATCGCTACTTAAAAATACTCCGCGATAGTTAAACCCTGATAGATGATCAGTCGTGAAAGCGGTCATTTGCACACTCACTGCGGGCTGACCGACCCTTTAGATAAAATGAATCATGAGCCTTATTTTCAGTAATCAATTAATGAGTTTTGAGTCATCAATTAATGGGCTTTGTTTCCTAATAGTGAAATCCAATGTTTTTCGGGTTTAAATCAAAATAATATTCTGATTACAGATAAACGACTGACGATGAAACAAGGGTTTTAAGCGCCATGCTGGCGCTCAGGAAGCACTCTGTAGTTATTTGTGCTTTTAGGAAACAAAGCCCAATTAATGCGTCACTTAACATTGAAGCCGCCAGTCCGCCTATAGGACGGACCGAGCAGGCATGTTGTGCACTTATGGCGTTAACTTGTAGCTGCGCTTCTTTGTGTGGTTTGCCAAGCGTCGGCAAGCACAACGGCACAGTCTGCTGGCGCTAACATCTCAGCCTCTAAAATCAGATCCGCGGCGCGCTCAGCCAACATTATGGTCGGCGCATTCAAATTGCCGTTCGGGATAGTCGGGAAAATAGAAGAATCCACCACCCGTAAATTCTGCAATCCATGCACGCGGGTTTCGGGATCCACCACAGCCATCGCATCCATGCCCATCTTGCACGAACAAGAAGGATGATAAGCACTCTCAACCGATTGACGCACAAAGGCATCGATTTGCGCATCGGTTTGCACTTGTATGCCGGGTTGAATTTCCTCACCGCGATACTCATCGAATGGCGCTCGATTGATGATTTCACGGGTTAAGCGCACGCAGGCCCTAAAGCCTTCAATATCATCGGGATGCTGTAGGTAATTGAACTGAATTCTGGGCGGCGCTTTAGGATCTGCCGACACTAAAGTCACGGCACCACGACTCTTAGGCTTGTTATGGCCCACATGTACCTGAAACCCATGACCCGCAAAGGCTTCTTTGCCATCGTAACGCATGGCCGCAGGTAAAAAGTGGTACTGTAAATCCGGCCACTCGAGACCCGCTTTTGAGCGAATAAAGCCACAGGACTCGAAGTGATTCGTGGCCCCTAAACCGGATCTATCTAAAATCCACCGAGCACCGATTAAGAACTTGTTAAAAGGATCTAACTTGCCATTGAGTGAAATCGGTTTAAGGCATTTGAATTGGAAATAAAACTCTAAATGATCCTGTAAATTCTGACCAACACCGGGTAACTCATGTTGTAACTCGACCCCAGCATCAGCCAATATTTGGGGATCGCCAATGCCAGATAATTGCAACAAATGCGGGGAACCTATTGAACCCGCGGCTAAAATCACATCTTTGTTACAACGAATATCTTCAACTTTACCTTTATGTTCAATGCGAACGCCAACGGCTGTTTGTCCTTCCAATAACACTTTATGCACTAAAGCGTGGGTCACAACCGTGAGGTTACGTCTGGCCATCGCTGGGCGTAAATAGGCATTGGCGGTTGACCAGCGTACGCCTTTTTTGACCGTCATGTGCATAGGGCCAAAACCTTCTTGCTGCGCCGCATTATAATCGGCGGTCGATAAATACCCCGCCGCAATGCCCGCATCCACAAAGGCTTGGTATAGCGGATTCTGCATCTGATTGCCGTTATTCACCCCTAACGGCCCTGACTCACCGCGATACTCATCACCACCAAAGGCCCAGGTTTCCGCCTTCTTAAAGTACGGTAAGCAGTGGCTATAATCCCAATCGGTCGCCCCTTGCGCCTGCCACTCATCAAAGTCCCTGGCATGACCACGAACGTATACCATGCCGTTGATCGACGATGAACCGCCAAGCACCTTGCCCCGAGGGCAATGCATCTTGCGATTATCTAAATACGGCTCAGGCTCAGTTTCAAACTGCCAAGCATATTTAGGGCTGTTCATCGGAATTGATAACGCTGTAGGCATTTGAATAAAGATGCTCTTATCGCTGCCTCCGGTTTCTAATAACAGCACTTCGTTTTTAGGATCCTTAGACAAGCGATTGGCAAGCACACAACCCGCTGATCCTGCACCAACTATGATGTAGTTATAATATTTTTGCTCTAATGACTGAGTCAAAATGCCTCCTTAAAATGGGCTTTCTAAGGGCTGCAGACCCACATAAACGGCTTTAACTTGGGTGTAATGCTTGAGTGTCTCACTACCGTTTTCACGGCCAATACCCGACAACTTATAACCTCCCACGGGCATTTCGGCTGGCGAGGCGCCATAGGCATTGATCCAGCAAATACCCGCCTGTAACTGATGAATGACCCGATGGGCACGGCTGATATCTTGGGTAAACACCCCAGCGGCCAAGCCCATAGCGGTATTGTTTGCCCGAGCAATCACTTCCGCTTCCCCTTTAAAGGTGAGTACCGACATCACAGGGCCAAAGATTTCCTCTTTACAGATACGCATCTCGTCGGTGCAATCGGTGAAAATGGTTGGGGCGACAAAGTAACCATTGGGTGCATTATCTGGCGTTAACGCTGTGCCACCAGTGAGCAAAGTTGCGCCGTCATCGATACCTTGCTGAATGTAATCGAGCACTTTTTGTTGATGATCTTTGGAGATCAACGCGCCAAAGTTAGTCTCTGGCGCCATAGGATCGCCCACCACAATATTGGTTTGAGTACGCATAAGCAGTTTTTCGATAAAGCGTGCATAAACTGACTCATGGACAAACACCCGCGTCCCATTAGTACAGACTTCACCTTGGGTATAGAAGTTACCGAGCATGGCACCTGAAACGGCATTATCGATATCGGCATCGTCAAATACGATAAGCGGTGATTTACCACCGAGTTCCATAGTGACGTCTTTTAATGAACTTGCCGCCGCGGCCATGACTTTCTTGCCAGTACCGACTTCGCCCGTGAAGGACACTTTGGCAATATCCGGATGCCCCGTTAACCAAGCGCCAACCTTGCCATCGCCCATTACGACGTTAAATACGCCATCAGGTAAACCCGCCTCACTTAAGAGTTGCGCTAATTTCAGTGCGCCAAGCGGCGTTTCTTCCGAAGGTTTAAAAATCATCACATTGCCGCTAGCTAAGGCAGGTGCGGCCTTCCAACAGGCGATTTGCAATGGATAATTCCACGCGCCAATGCCAGCACAAATGCCTAAGGGCTCGCGGCGGGTGTAATAAAAATCCCCACCGACTTGCTGCTGCGCGCCTTCAAGCCCTGGGGCAATATGGGCGAAAAATTCGATAGCATCTGCGCCTGTGACCACATCAACCACTGAGGCTTCTTGCCAAGGTTTACCTGTGTCGCGCACTTCGATTGCCGCGAGTTCATCATTACGAGCACGCAATAATGCGACCGCCTTTAACAGAATGCGACTGCGTTCAGTGGCGCTCATGGCAGACCAAATCGCAAAGCCTTTTTTGGCGCTCTCGATGGCCGCTTGCTGAATTTTTTCATCGGCCACTTGCACTCGATACGCCAATTGCCCAGTAGCAGGATTGACGACGTCGAAGGTTTCGCCGCTGTCGTTAGCGAGCAGCTGACCCGCAATAAAGTTGTACTGTACTTCTACTGACATGTTTTGACTCCATGCTGCTTTATCACATTGTGGATAAAGGTTTTGCATAATTTTTCGGCCTGAACAAAATCCTGCTCAGGGGTTTCACTTAAGGCGCTGCGTAACCAGAATCCATCGATCATCGCCGCCGTTTGCTTAGCAGCCATCAGGGCAAACTCTTTGGGCAACACGTGCCGAAAGGAAAAATGTAAGTTGCTGTATAAGCGGCGACTATTGATATTCTGCAAACGGGCTAACTGGGGATCGTGGACGGCCTGTGCCCAAAAACTCAACCAAGTGTGAGTGACATTTCGCGAGCGCTGTAACTCGGTAAAATTCGCTTCAACTATCATCATTAAGCGCTCTATTGGCGCCAACACTTGTCCTTGGATTCGATTGAGCAACGCTTGCTTTAACTGCTCAAGCAAGTGGCGCAGCGTCGCTTGGATCAAGCCCTGCTTACCACTGAAATAATGACTGATGATCCCCGACGACATCCCCGCCAACTGACTAATGCTGTTGATGGTCGTGTGCTGCAATCCATGCAAGGCAACCGATGCTAATGTCGCATCGATAAGCTGCTGTCTGCGTATCAATTTCATGGCGGTTTTAGGCATAAATACTCAAGGAATAACCACTCTCTCAATACTCTGAACGACGTTAATTGAACGTTCAATTAACAATCATGATAATGATTAGTGATGTAACTATCAACCTAAAATAGCACAGTGACAAAGCTCAAAAGTTAGTTATTTAAAAAAGAATTAATCTGTAAAAACAAGATAAATTTATAGATTTCTTTGACTTACGGCCCTACCACAACCACAGCAGCACGCATAAATTAATATTAGATATCAAACTAATTAATTGGAGTTAATGCTACAAATGAGAGTATTCATGAGGTTTAACCACTGTTAGATTTAACAATTGAGCCGTCAAACTCTGGATAAAAAGTGGGATAAAAAGTAAACGAAAAATGCACAGAAATGATGCATCACCAGGGGCGCTAACAACGCTAAAAAAACCATATCGTACGCCAACACTAATACCCGTCATAAAAGTCCGAAATTTAGTTACCCAGTTCCAACTTTAGTGGGAAATTACCCCCAGATAAGCGCCGAACTCGATCAAGCTCACACTTTCACTACCTCCAAATTGGTAGCTTGATCACCAGAAAAGAACACAACTTAATCTTTACAAGCAAATAGGTGGATTTTATGGCTGCTAAATTTTTTATTCCTTCTGTCAACGTATTAGGCCAAGGCGCAGTGGATGATGCTATCGGTGACATCAAAACCTTAGGCTTTAAACACGCACTCATAGTGACAGATAAACCCTTAGTCAAGATTGGCTTAGTGGGTGAAGTGGCCGAAAAACTCGGTCAAAATGGTATTACCTCCACCATCTATGATGGCGTACAACCTAACCCAACAGTGACGAACGTCGAAGCGGGTTTAGCCCTGTTAAAAGCCAACAAGTGTGACTTTGTGATTTCACTCGGCGGCGGATCACCCCATGATTGCGCCAAGGGTATCGCCCTTGTTGCCACCAATGGCGGCAGCATTAAGGATTACGAAGGGTTAGATCAATCCGCAAAACCACAGTTGCCGTTAGTGGCCATTAATACGACGGCAGGTACTGCCAGTGAAATGACGCGCTTTTGTATCATTACCGACGAAGCCCGCCACATTAAAATGGCGATTGTCGATAAGCACACCACGCCTTTGCTGTCGGTCAACGACCCTGAGTTAATGCTGAAAAAGCCTGCGAGCCTCACGGCCGCAACCGGTATGGATGCACTGACTCACGCAGTTGAAGCCTATGTGTCTATTGCAGCTAACCCGATCACCGACGCCTGTGCGATCAAGGCCATGGAATTGATTCAAGCTAACTTAGTCAACGCAGTTGAAAACGGTCAAGACATCAACGCCCGTGAACAAATGGCCTACGCCCAGTTCTTAGCGGGTATGGCGTTTAACAATGCCAGTTTAGGTTATGTGCATGCGATGGCGCACCAATTAGGCGGTTTCTACGATCTGCCCCACGGCGTGTGTAACGCTTTGCTGCTGCCCCATGTGCAGGAATACAACGCCCAGGTCGTCCCTGCGCGCTTAAAAGACATTGCCAAGGCTATGGGCGTGGATGTGTCTGCGATGACAGATGAACAAGGTGCCAGTGCGGCGATAGCGGCAATCAAAAAACTGTCTGTTGCGGTTAAGATCCCTGAAAACCTGACCTTATTAGGCGTGAAAGCGGAAGATATTCCAACACTTGCGGATAACGCGTTAAAAGATGCCTGTGGATTCACCAATCCAAAACAAGCGACCCATGCGGAGATCTGTCAGATCTTCACTAATGCGCTGTAATTGTGCGCTGTAAGCGCCATACCTTACCAATCGCAAGTTAGCACACAACAATCGTGCGCTAACTTGCTGGATAACGACTTATTGTCCTGCTAGTGCGTAAACACGACTTCATCCTCCAATGAATTCGTTTTAGGCTCCAATAGTGCACAGATTATTGCTGCACTATTGGGGCCTTTTTTACACCTGTATCAACAAGATGGCGAGGTAAGTTGCTATCTTAAAAATTGAGTAACAAAAACCAACATAAAACTCAGTGTCTATGCACCTTTGCACTGACAAAACACTCACAAATCTGCATATTCAAGAAGAAAGGATCTGAACCTCAAATATTCATAGCAAAATGATATAAAAAACGTGATCTCTGTGGGTTACAGACTGTTACAGATCCGATAAGATGGCCCCAGTTCGCTTTTTCCCTGCAAAAGATGAAGCCAGCTGAGAGGCCCGTTCTAACGAATGGGCCTCTGTCCATTCTACCTTCTGCGTTTCCTCTACGACAACTTATGCTGCCACTTACTCATATAGCTCCCATCAAAGTTTAATTAACCTATTTACTCCGCTGTTCGCTCTTTTTATCAATAAGACTTACTGACGACCAAGTTGTTGCTTTATTAATCAGTAATTCAGCAAAAGCGAAACTTCACCCAAAACTGAGATCTAGCACAAAGTTATTGGCATAAAACTCATGCTAAATAGAGACATGACAGATTAAGTAAATGGTTAATTTTCATGCAGTAACTATCCTTCTCCGTCAAAAAACATCAAGGCTAAATAGACTTAATTAATGATTGACCGAATTCAAAAACGATGCCTATGATGGCAACAATATCCTCGAACAGGTAGGTACGCTATGACTGCAATCACCCATGTATATAACTACACAGTTAGATGTCCACATTACAAAGATCCTGAACATCCCGTTACTTGGTTAAATCATATTGAAATGAACCAGTCCTGTGAGATCGCGTTAAATCGCATCACTAAATGGCACGAGCTTTCTGGGGAAAAAACCTTCGAAACGAATAAGTTTGTGGTTCGTAAAGCCGAAAATGAAGATGCTTACTTCTCAATGCAGAGTGATAGACTCAAAAACGACGGCCATGCCTTAGTCACCTTTAAAATCTTTTTAGACGATTGCTGTGACGATGCGGCGCCTGAAGAAATCATGCAGCACCTGATTGAAGACTATCAACAACGCTTAGCCAAACTCGAATAATCTTTGCAGTATTATTTAGCGACCTTAGACGCCAGTGCGCAAAACGCCACTGGCGTTTTTATTTGTCGAGTTCGATAACTCAATCCACGACGTCATTTAATGCTCTTAGTTTCACTCACTCGGTTGATACTCGAACAGAAGCATTGCAACAGCGGCTCAGCAGATAATGTCGCCATAGCGTGATTCAGCTCAAGATCTGTTATATTGTCCCGAATGTCATTTTGCACAGTAAAAATGGCAAGGCCCAGTAAATTGAGTTACGAACTTAAATTGAGGATTGGCATCACAATGAATAAAGCGACGCTCATTATTATTCCTTTATTACTCGCTACATCCGCCTGTGCGGATTTAAAGGACGCAGGCCGTGCCATCGGCACAACGACTAAAGAAGTCACCACTGAGATAGGCCACGCGACTCGAGACACGACAAAAGCCATAGGTCATGCTTCACGGGATGCGGTCAAATCGGTAAAAGAAGATTTAACCAAAGACTAATGACAGTGACGCCTAGGCGTCACTGCTCATTTTAAGCATCTTATACATTTAAGCATCACGCATTTTAAGCGCCACGCCCCTTAAGCCGCATTCGCCCGAATACCATGGGGAACGGGCAATCCTTGGGCATTCACATGCACAAACACCATCTTATCTATACTCACCACTGGCGCCTGCGTCATCTTATTACGTACTTGACAGCTGACAGTAATCGAGCTGTGGCCGAGACTCACTAGCTCCAGACCAAACTCAATCACATCCCCTTGATGCGCTGGCGTCATAAAGTTGATTTCAGAAATCAACTTAGTCACATGACTTGTGCTCTTCATCTGGCAGGCAGCAAAAATAGCGGCCTCCTCATCTATCCAACTGAGCAACTGACCGCCAAACAGGGTATTTGCTGGATTTAAATGTTCAGGTTTAACTAAACGGCGACTGTAATATTTCATGGCGGTGACCTCAATGTGAATGCCAATAATCAGCTTTAATGCACTGTAACTTCCCGTAATATTCAGAGCATTATTCAGGCCACATTTGATAGTTATTAAATAACAATGAGATAGCAATAAGTTGCTGTAAAATAATCCGATTATTGCACCAAGCCGTATCAGAGTTGCACCATATTAATCAGCGCAATAGTGAACCAATAAGCAAAAAAATAGCGACTCATAGAGTCGCCAAGCTAAGGCAAGCAAAAACTTACTGGGTAGGAAGTTAAGTCACAAAATTTGACTTAAAAACCCGCACAGCACATGTAGGCGAACTGCACGGGGGACAACAGCTGCAGAGCAGCTAAACACAGGCTTACGGGTAACACTCTTTCATACTCAACTCGAGATTTAAGCTGCAAGCTCGGTAACTCATCACAGTCCGCCCTTGCCCTCTATTTCGAGTTTTTAACCACGCCTCACCACATATATCAATGTAAGGCGTGCTGAGGAGTGATCCACAATCACAATGGATCATCCTAAGCGCTGCTTACTGCTTAAAACTGCTCTTCTTCGGTAGACCCAGTCAGTGCAGTCACTGATGAATGGCCACCTTGAATAACCGTAGTCACTTGGTCGAAATAACCTGTGCCCACTTCCTGTTGATGCGCGACGAAGGTGTAACCTTTCTTCGCTGCAGCAAACTCAACTTCTTGAACTTTCTCAACATAATGCTTCATACCTTCGCCACGAGCATAGTCATAAGCGAGGTCGAACATGTTGTACCACATGTTGTGGATGCCGGCTAAAGTGATGAACTGGTACTTGTAGCCCATGTCTGATAATGCTTGTTGGAAGCGCGCGATAGTGGCGTCGTCCAGATTTTTCTTCCAGTTGAACGAAGGCGAACAGTTGTAAGCAAGCAGCTGATCTGGGTACTGAGCATGAATCGCTTCAGCAAAAACACGCGCTTCTTCAAGATCCGGTTTTGCGGTTTCACACCAAATCAAATCCGCATACGGAGCATAAGCCAGACCACGAGAAATCGCTTGGTCAAGACCGGCTTTAACACGGTAGAAACCTTCATTGGTGCGCTCGCCAGTCACGAAATCACGATCGTATGGGTCGCAATCTGAAGTTAACAAATCGGCCGCGTTAGCATCGGTACGTGCGATAACCAGCGTATCGACACCGCTCACATCCGCCGCTAAACGTGCAGCAACCAGCTTTTGTACCGCTTCTTGGGTTGGCACTAATACTTTGCCGCCCATGTGGCCACATTTTTTCACTGAAGCTAACTGATCTTCAAAGTGAACACCGGCAGCGCCCGCGTCGATCATCGACTTCATCAGTTCGAAGGCATTTAATACGCCGCCAAAACCCGCTTCTGCATCAGCAATAATTGGCAGAAAGTAATCAACAAATTTTTCATCTTCTGGATTTACGCCATTGCCCCACTGAATTTGGTCGGCGCGACGGAATGAGTTATTGATGCGTGACACCACAGCTGGCACTGAGTTGGCAGGGTATAAAGATTGATCTGGGTACATAGTGCCGGCTAAGTTAGCATCGGCTGCCACTTGCCAACCTGAAAGGTAAATCGCTTCGATACCCGCTTTCGCCTGTTGTACCGCTTGACCACCCGTTAACGCACCCAATGAATTCACATAGCCTTTTTTAGCGCCACCGTTAACCAATTCCCATAACTTAGCAGCACCGCGCTTAGCGATAGTATTCTCAGGCACGATTGAACCGCGAAGCGCAACCACTTCTTCTGCGGTATAAGGACGACGCACGTTTTTCCAACGTGGGTTTTCTGCCCAATCTCTCTTGATTGCATCAATCTGCTCTTGACGTGAAGTCTGAGTCGTTGCCTTAGTCATAGTGTCGCTCCTTTATCTTTGATGTTGTAGCTATCATGAAACTGCCCCCCAGTTTCACTCTGCTAAATTGTTTGGTTGACGGTAGCCCCGCCACAGCTAAATCTGGTTTACCTAAAACGGTTCAAGCAAATGAGTTCATTCTAAGCTGTCAGCATTTCGTAACCGGGTAAGGTTAAGAAATCGACCAGCTCGTCGGAGGTGGTAATGTCTTCAAGCAACACCGCTGCTTGGGTGAATTTGCCATGGGTGAATCTGTCGCTACCCACTTCTTTTTTCACGTTCGACAGCTCTTCAACCAACATGTCTTTAAAGAGTTGTTTGGTCACTAATTTGCCGTTTGATAGCGACTTACCGTGTTGGATCCATTGCCAAATTGAAGCCCTAGAGATCTCAGCCGTAGCCGCATCTTCCATTAAGCCGTAAATGGGCACACAACCATTGCCGCTGATCCACGCCTCTAAATACTGCAGGGCGATACGAATGTTCAGACGCATCCCTTGTTCAGTGCGCTCACCGTCGCAGGTTTTAAGCAGTTCGCTAGCCAGAATTGGCGCATCGACATCACGGGTAATATGTAATTGATTACAGTGATCTTGGCCTATGTATTCGTTGAAAATCCCCATAGCGGTGTCGGCAAGGCCAGGGTGCGCTACCCAAGTGCCATCGTGGCCGTTACGCGCTTCTAGTTCTTTATCCTTACGCACCCGCTGCAATACGGCTTCGTTCTGAGCAGGATCTTTAGCAGGAATAAAGGCTGCCATGCCGCCCATCGCTAAGGCACCGCGTTTGTGGCAGGTCTTAATCAAGAGTCTTGAATAAGCGCTTAAGAAAGGCGTATCCATAGTGACGGCTTGGCGATCCGGTAAGACTCGGTCGCTATGACGTTTTAATGTTTTGATATAGCTGAAGATGTAATCCCAACGACCACAGTTGAGCGCTACGATATTGGAACGTAATTCATAGAGAATTTCGTCCATTTCGAACACGGCAGGCAAAGTCTCAATCAAGCAAGTACATTTAATCGTGCCCGCTTGCAGACAAAACCGTTCCTCAACAAAAGCAAACACTTTTGCCCACCAGCGCGCTTCAATATGACTTTCTAACTTAGGAATATAAAAATATGGACCACTGCCCTTGGCCAAAAGTTGGCGATAGTTGTGGTAGAAATACAGTGCGAAATCAAACAGTGAGCCAGGAATCGCTTTGCCATTAAACTGCACGTGTTTTTCTTTAAGGTGCAGACCACGAACGCGGCAGATAAGCACTGCAGGATTTGGTCCTAATTTATAGTGCTTACCCGTGTCCGGTGCTGTGTACTCAATATCACCACGCACGGCATCACGTAGATTGATTTGACCTTCGACGACTTTTTCCCAGCTTGGTGCTAAAGAATCTTCGAAATCGGCCATAAACACTTTGGCATTGGCGTTAAGTGCGTTAATCACCATCTTACGTTCAACGGGACCTGTGATTTCCACGCGGCGGTCGAGCAGATCATTTGGGATCCCACGGATTTGCCATGCACCATCACGGATAGCGCGGGTTTCAGGCAGAAAGTCGGGTAATGACCCTTTATCGATACGCGCTTGCTTTTCTTTACGCTTAGCGAGTAAGGCAGGTACTTCGTCGGCAAACTCACGACAAAGGGATTCGAGTAAGGCGACAGCCCCTTCGGTAAATATGACTTCTTGGCCTGGAATGTCACGCCCCACAATATTCAGCGTGGCGTTTGCTGTAGCTTTACCCAGTGTTGAATTCAATTGCTGTTCACTCAAAGTGTGTTCCGTCATCTTGATGCCCTCCCAAGAGGCTCCACTATCACAGGCTTAACGCTGACATATAAAGCAGTAGCATCCCCAATCACCACTGCTTATAAACTCACCAAAAAACCATCAAATGTTTGTTTCGAACTAAAACTTACCGACAAACGTTTGTATTTGCAACAGTCCAAGATTGACAAAAACATGCATTAACCTAAGTAAAAACCATGCTGAAATTGGTCTGACCAAGCAATAAAATAAACAACAAATAACTGATAAATATGCAATTGAACATTTTAATCACATATGACAATTGCAGTTAAATGAAACTTGTCAGACAACTTTACCAATCAATACGCAAAGTAATTAATTACGTAATTAAATAACTTATAGTAAATTTATTATTACATCATTTTTACTCTATTAGACCTAAGTAGAAAATGCTCAATGTTTTGAACTAACCTAGAGGTAAGTCAGATAAATTCATATAAATCATAATGATAAAGACTGTTGCCATTGTCACAAATTTAAACGACCGTTTCATTTTGACGTTTACGTAAACGAAATAAGTATCATGTGCGATTCAAACTAAGTACCAGGTTGCGTTTCCCGATCAACAAGGTGGGATGTGATGGTTAACTCAAAAAATAAATCACTTTTTTATAAAAAAAATGAAACAAATTTGACATTACAGCGGGATGGAACTTAGACGCGACTTTTTATGAAGCTTTTCTCCTACGAGAACCCATACCTTACTTCCTCAAATACATGCCTTTTCGTAACACTTATTCGCAGCACTGCACATTTCAACCACGACATCTGAAACATATGTTGCCAACTTAAATGCAAATCATTACTATTCGCGACCTATTTATTTGGGGGAACCATTAATGAAATCATTTCGTTTGTCACTAACTGCACTCGCCTGCCTTTCCGTTTTATCGCAAACTGCATCCGCCGAAGCTAACTCGAACTCGGTATCAGCAAATACTGAAGCCAACGTTGAGCGCATCACAGTTTATGGCAGACAAAACTCAGTGGTGAAAAATTCAGGGCTAGCGACTAAATCCGACATGTCTCTCATGGAAACACCCGCTGCAGTTGTAATTGTTGACCAAGAACTGATCGAAACCCAAGGTACAGATAATCTGCAAGACTTGATCCGTAACATCAGTGGTGTGACTCAAGCGGGTAATAACTATGGCATCGGTGACAACATAGTCATCCGTGGTTTAGGCGCAAATTACACCTATGACGGTATGTATGGCGGTGCAGGCCTTGGTAACACTTTCAACCCCACGCGCTCTTTAACCAACGTTGAATCCGTAGAAGTATTAAAAGGCCCAGCGACTGGACTCTATGGCATGGGGAGTGCTGGCGGCGTCATCAATTTAATTGAGAAAAAACCGCAATTCGAGTCAAAAAACAAATTTACCGCCGAAGTTGGACAATGGGATACCTACTCCCTTGCTCTGGATAGCACAGGCGCCCTGAATGATGATGTCGCCTACCGTTTAGTGGCAAAATCCGGCCGCAGTGATGGGTATCGCGATATCGGTACAGACAGAGACGAAATCTATGGCGCCTTAAAATGGGTATTAAGTGATAGCCAAGATGTAATGCTTTCAGGTGCTTACATCAAAGATGCTATTGCCGTTGACTCTATTGGCCACCCGATTCGAATTTACAACGCCGATTCAGTCGGCGGTAAGAGCGCGGGAGAGGTCACTTGGCAGGATTTGATCAACGATCCAAGTGGTAAGGGTCTACAACTGACCGATGCACAGCGTCAGCAGCTAGCGGACTCGTTGTCGGGCGCTGACGGCTTAAGGCCCTATTCATTTGGTGATGCAGGGCTGATTTCACCAATGGCGAAGGACAATGAAGGCGAAGAGTTAAGATTTAAACTAACCCATAATATTTACTTCAACGATAATCTGTTTCTTAATCAGCAATTACAGTATCGCGACTACACTTCAGGCTTCGCCCGCCAAACAGGTGCTTATAACTACGTCTACTGGAAACAAGGCAAAAACCCGATCAACGCTGATCCCCGCGCGCCATTAGTTGAAAACGGCGTGCTTTATCCTTTTGCTGCAAGACGTCAGGAATACCGTAAAGTGGATGCCGACGAGACTTCGTGGCAGTACTTTGCCGATTTACGTTATGACTTCCAAATTGGCAATATAGACAATGAATTATTGGTCAATGCCAACTATGAAGACCGTAATATTCGCTTCCAGCAATATTCTATCTACGATGCGGATCAAATCTTTAAAAACAAAGATGGCAAAATCATTTACCAAGGATCTCTGCCTTATATATACGACATCCGCAATCCTAATTGGGGCACAGGTAAATTCGAGGACTATGACCCACTCAAAACCGCTAACTATGACAAAAAAGTCAGCGCTTGGGGCGTAGGCTTACAACATGTCAGTTATCTGCCATACGGCTTTACCACACGTATTGGTGTTGCCTTTAATGAAATTAAACAAGCCTATGAGCACTTTGGTGTTGATCCACGCTATAGCACTAGCCAATCCCAAGCGACACCAGAAGCCGATACCACAGATAACGGTATGACCTATAACCTAGGGTTAACCTACATGCCGATTGAGGATTTATCATTTTTCATCAACCATTCTAAAGGGCGCACCGCTTACAGTGTACTTGATGCAGTAAAAGATAATGCTACCGACCGAGATGATTCAGAATCAATTAGCAATGATCTAGGTATGCGCTTTAAAGCATTTGAGGATCAATTGCTTGGCTCACTGGTATTCTTTAAAAGCTCGCGTACTAATGTCGCCTATAACAACCCTGATTATACCAATGGCATATTAACCCCTAATATTCCCGTATATTTTTATGATGGCAGCGAAGATACTCAGGGGGTCGAACTCGATCTCAATGCCCACCTGAATGATCAATGGCGCGTTAACCTTAATGGCATGTACCAAGATGCAAGGGATAAGCAAAACCCGAATGACGTCGCAAATTACGACAGCCGTCAAAAAGGTGTGCCTTATGTCACTGCCAGTGCTTGGGTTACCTATGGCGCGGATTGGTTTAGATTATCAAGCCCAATCGAGCTGAGCCTTGGTGCAAAATTTGTCGATGATCGCAGTACGCACTCAAGCTCATTTGGTATTCCAAACGGTTACGTGCCTAGCTATACCGTCGTTGACTCGGCGGTGAGCTACAACGCGGATTCTTGGAAAATCCAGTTAAACATCAATAACCTTTTCAATAAAGACTATTACAGTAAAGCCATGTTCCTCGGTGGTATGCCGGGTGAAGAACGCAACGTCAAACTGCAATACAGCTATAGCTTTTAACACTTAAACATCAGCGTTAAATTTGATGTTGTAAACCAATAAAAAAGAGAGCATTTATGCTCTCTTTTTTATATCCAAATCAGAGTGACAACATTAACTCACATTCTCCCTATCGCCACGCATGAGGGATTCCAACTCTGCCTTACCCTTATTCGATAGATTGATTAACGTCGCCAAATCATTTTGATGGGCTGCGCTAGCAATCACCAGTTTCTTATCATGTTCAGCAAAGATTTTTACCCGCTCATTGGCTTGTACCTGCGATAAACCTAGACCTTGGAGAATCTTCTCACTGGCAGATAGCGCCGAACCAAAGGTCTCACGAAACACATCCGTCACCCCAAGGCTCATCAAACGATAAGCATGGTTACGGTCCCTCGCCCGCGCGACTATGTTGATATGGGGAAAATGCGTTTTCACTTGCTGAGCAATTTCAATGGAATCCTCAACACTGTCCACGGCAAGCAATAGTAATCTAGACCGAGCAATCCCCGCCGACATCAACATGTCTAAGCGTCTGGCATCACCAAAATACACTTCACCACCGTATTTACGAATCACATCCACATGACTCGCATCCTTATCCAAGGCGACAAAAGGGATACCTGATGAGGCCAAAATACGCCCCGTGATCTGGCCTACTCGACCAAATCCAGCAATCACCACTTCAGATTCGGTGACATTAATCGTATCTGGCAGACGAGTATCCACCACTTTGGCTTTAGTTGCTCGGAACAAAGTAAACAATATCGGCGTTATTGCCATAGACAAACCAATAGCAAGCACAAGGACTTGCGCAATTTTATCGCCGACAATGCCAGATAACTGCGCCTGGGATAACAGCACAAAGGCAAATTCGCCCCCTTCTGCAAGGATCAACCCCAATGCAATACTCGGTCGCCATTTGTGATGCCGAATGCGCCCCAGCACCATCAGCACAAAGGTTTTAATCAGCAACATAGCCATTAAAATGCCCAGAATAAGCAACGGATCAGATATCAATAATTTCAAATCCATACTCATACCGACAGCCATGAAAAACAGCCCAAGCAATAAGCCTTTAAAAGGTTCTATGTCAGTTTCGAGCTGGTGCCGATAACTTGAGTTAGCGAGCATAATACCCGCCAAAAATGCCCCCATGCCCGCAGAAAGTCCCAACCACTCCATTAACTCAGCACTACCCATGACCAGCAATAATGCAAAAGCGGTGAGCACTTCACGCACCCCACTGCTTGCCACTAGTTTAAGGAATTTAGGCAGTAAATATTTCCCCACTAACACAAAACCAACGAGCGCAAGACACGTCCAGTACCAAGGCACCGCATGATGTTCAATCTGAGCAGAATTGGGCGCCAAATATGCTGTCAGCAGCAACATAGGGATAACCGCAAGATCTTGCATTAACAAGACCCCAAAAGCATCACGTCCAAGTGGGGTTGTGAGCAACCTATGCTCACTCATTAACTGTACGGCAAAGGCTGTCGATGATAAAGATAGCGCGGCACCAACCACTAAAGCCGCCTCAATAGACAAGCCAAAGCCCCAAGCCAAACCTCCAATCGCAGCCCATGACAACAACAGCTGACCACTGCCTAAACCAAAGATAGCACTGCGAAGTTCCCATAATTTACTTGGATTCAATTCGAGTCCAAGTACAAACAGCATAAGTACCACACCTAACTCGGCAAAATGCAACACGGCTGCAGGATCAGAAACCAACGCCATACCACCTGGGCCTAAAATAATCCCTGCTGCCAAATAGGAAAGAATAGGACCCGCGCCAAAACGTTTACCCAAGGGAACAAAAATAACCGCCGCCAATAAAAATAGCAGCACCGACGTGAGTAAACTCGACTGTTCCATGAAGGCTCCAACGGAAAAAGGAATGCGCATTGTTCTATGTAAGGACCCAGCAATAGCTAGGCAATTATCAGCTATGATATCCCATTTATTTATTAACAAGGTCAAGGCAATTCATTAAAAATGAGAAATTTTTGATACGAAAAACACTTAAGCGTAGGGGAAATCAACTGGAGCAACAAAGCAGAGTAAAAGTGCGCTTAGAGACACCTTAAACTGTTATCGCATTTTAGTGAGTGGTTGCAAAATAAAAAACGAGCAATAACTAAGGAAGGATAAAACCAGTAAGGGCTTGCCAACTCTGGATGAGACTAAATGCTCACTCGACTTACATTACACAGAGGGCGATGCGATATGACGCCGTAAATCAGTTGCCTGCTTGTCACATTTTAATATGTCAGAATAGCGTACTACGGTGTTGCGGCCATTGGCCTTAGCGGCATAGAGCGCCATGTCAGCTCGGTGAAATAATGGATCCAAACTCAGATCATCAGCCATTAAACCGCTCACGCCAAAACTCGCCGTTATGACGAACTTGTGCCCTGAATATTGGGTATCAATGGCCTCGATACGAGCTCGACATTGCTCCGCCACTTCCATGCCTTTCTCTTCATCGGCATAAGGTAATAAAATTGCAAACTCCTCACCACCGATACGAGCAAAAACATCACCATTTCGGATATGGGATTTAAGGGAGTCAACCACCTTTTTAAGCGCCCAATCGCCAGTTCCATGACCAAAAGAATCGTTGATGCGTTTGAAGAAATCTAAATCGAATAAAATGACACAAAAATCCCCGCTACGAGCCGTGGCTTGCACAAAAAGGTTTTCTCCCAACTCTTGCCCTGCACCACGATTCAATATGCCTGTTAAGGCATCCATTCTCGCCATACGCATAAACTTACGTTTCTGCATCTGACCTACGGCTAACAAAATTCCAAGGAAGAACAGCCCACCCATTAGAATAGTGATAAACATCAGCATATTGGTGTATTCCCGCTCTTTTACCATTTGCTGAGCGATGTAAAGTTCACGCTCTTTATTGAGTAAATTGATTTCACGCGACTGTTCATCAGCATTAAACTTAGCCGCCTGATAAGCGAGGGTTTTCATTCTAGATTGGTCAAAAATCAATTGATTATAATATTGTTCTTTTCTTGTGTATTCATAGGCTTGCTCAAATTGTTTATCCGCCGCCATCAGTTCGGCAAATACCTTATATGTAATATGCTTATGTTCGATGTAGCTATTATCATCGGGGAATGAAAGCACTTTAACGGCGTGACTTTTCGCTTGAACCTGCTCACCCATGGCAAAGTAATTCTCGGCAAGTAGTGCATGTACATGGCTGATTTCTAACTGAAATTGAAAAGCTTCATACCCTTTTAAAGCTAATAGCAGAATCGATCTCGCGCCTAAAAAATCGCCCCGCTCCTGCAAAACCATAGCTTTGCCTTTTATCGACATAGTCGCCAGAAGGGGGAATTGCTTCGCATCACAGTATTGACGGCTATCTTCGAAGGCATCGAAGGCGTCGGGATTTTTCACGCCGAGTAAATAAATAGCGCGCAACAATTTGGCATGACAAATATCGCGGACATCGGTTTCCTTTGCGAGTTGTAGCACCTTATTGGCATAAAGGCCCATATCGCTATAAGCATCCATTTCGGAATAAATATTGGCAATTCTTAAATATGAGTGCCGTTTAATCGTGACATCATCAATATTCACCACTAGGGCTAATGCTTGAGCAACTGCAGCCAAGGCTTTGTCATAGTCACGTATCCCTATATATACAGTGGCTTTGTAACTATAAACTGACGCTAATAAATCAGTATTTGTCACTAAGGTTTCGGCTTGGTGTAGATCATCTAACGCTTTAGTATATTCACCGATGAAAAAATAACCTATCGCTCTATCTATCCTCAGTCGTCCTTGTTGTATTGTAGTTAAACGACTGAATTCTTTCTCATATTCGGCAAGCTTTTTCTGCGCAGCACTAAGATCAGATTGCAGTAATACATCAAGCTCATTGAGTGCCTGATCAAAATCGAGAGAGTTAGCCATCAAAGCTGTCGAACACAAGGCGAAGATGGCTAATAGGGCACAACGTAACCGTTTCAAAATTAGTTAATTATTACCATGATTGACTAAAATAAATGTTTGATAATTTTGGTCGCCACTCAAAACTTTTAGTTTTGTCATATCCCCTGTCATTACAGCGCTAATTTCTTCATCTGTTAACCCATGGGCGCGCATTACCGCCTCAGGGTCCTGTTGATACGCTTCCATCAGCAGTGCATCTTGGCCTAACTGGGTAAAAAAATCCGATAATGCAGACATACCTTTCCTTATTTATATGATGACTCCCGAATTCAGCTCAGAAGTACAGCACTCACAATTAGCCTAAATCTTCAGGTCTAATGCCTAATTTAGTTAAAATAGCATAGTTGTATTCGAGTTTTTTTGCTGGCGGGATCAGTAAAGTACTGATCGGAGACAAGTTTGCCTCGGGCAGCTTACTCAACGGCAAATACTCAATTCTAGGGGCTTGAACTGGCAGATTAGCAGCTTCGTAGATCACCACTTGATGATCTCGCGGATACCATTGATTCAGTTGTTCAACCAAAATCTGCAGCCTGTCACTCGTAGTATGGAACTGAGTTAAGGTATGTTCACCAGCAATCGCAATTTGCCATAACAATAAATGGGTTGTCGGATCGGGCACATGATTAAAAAACATAAACTGGCTAGCTTCAAAACTTTGATGCCCAGAGCTGCCGGGGTCAATACCCAGATCAGCCCATAAACACGCCTCGGCCGAAATCCCCGGCTCCATCTTCGCTGAAAACCCTTCAGCCCTCGCCCGCGTAATCGCCATATGGGAAACACAGGCAAAGACTCCAGGATGACCATAGAGCGCACAAACGGTTTTTTTGCCAGCCCTTACGGCCTCCAATATAGAATTAACCATTTGTTCGTAGGTTTCTCGGCGATTTTTAACTTCACCATTTTGTGCATAAAACGGCTGTAAATTGATGACATTGGGATTAATGTTCTGGATCCAACGCTGCGAAAAACCATCGGGCAAGAGTGAAAACACGACATCAGCGTGCTCAATATAACTACGACTCATCACACTGATCTGTCCGGCCAGTTGTAAACCCGTACCTACACAAACTAAAGAACCCAATGCATCTATCCCACTATTTTATTTCGAAGACTGCAAACTCACGACAAAAAGCCACAGTACAAGAACACAATAAAAACATATCGGTAACTTTAATCTGATTTTAACGAGATTACTATGTTTATCGCCACACATACTGTCTATCGACTTACTAACTAATTGCTTGGCTTTAAAGAAGAAATCGCTCACATTTACTCTTTCCCAATCCAGCCAACAGTAAACCTGTACGGCTCTGAAGCAGAAAATCATACTCTTAGCCCCATATGACTTCAGCGAATAAATATCCTTAAAGATTGAGAACTAAAGCCAACATACTGGGTCGAAAAGTCACACAATTCGATCTATGACGGTTGCAAAGCCCGATTGCCCTTGTCATGAGGGGGAATGCTTGGGTATTATGGCCGCCAGATTTTCAGAAGTAGCGCATACAATGATCAATAAAAAGCAAAGTCTTACTCTACTGGGCGCTGTGGCGCTCTCTGTTTCGCTCAGTGCCTGTAGCGTGTTCGATTGGTTGATTTATAAGCCCGACATTCCACAGGGCAACTACATGGAACCGCAACAAGTTGAAAAGTTGCGCATTGACATGACCAAAGAACAAGCCGAATACATTCTCGGCCGTCCGGTATTACGAGATAGTTTTGCTGACGATACTTGGTACTATGTGTATCACTACAAGAGTGGGCGTGATGCCAGCATTACGCATAAAGAACTCATACTGCACTTTACGGGCGATAAACTTACCTCAGTGAAAGGCGATTATGAACTAAGCAAAGAATTTAGTACGCCGCTAGAGCAAAGCAGCTTGCCAACAGGTAATAAAACTGAGCTAGTGCCACAAATTCCAGCACAGCGCGCCGATGAAAAGCCATTAGTTAAAGAAAATCAAGCTGAAGCGCAAGTTCAAAAACCAATTAAGTAATATCCTAAACTTTGCTTATGCTCTTCTCAGTCAATCAAATATAAAAAAGCGCCCAAGGGCGCTTTTTTATTGAGCTATGATGTCAATATTTAAGCTCGTCCACCCGTCACTTTATTCGCGCGGCCTTCATCTTTAGCTTTATCTGCTCGGCGACGACGCACATCCTTAGGATCAGCAATCAAAGGACGATAAATCTCAACCCTTTGCCCCGGTAAAATCACTTGGTCATGCTTAACCACATTACTAAACACACCGAGCTTAACCGTATCTAAATCGATCTCAGGAAAAAAGCTTACAATGTTACTTAAACGCACCACCTCAATCGCTGACGTGCCGGGATTCACATTCACCGAAATCACTTTTTGCTGTGTAGGCAAGGCGTAAACCACATCAACTACAAACTTATCTGTCTCATTTGTCACTGTAAATCACCTTAGCGCGACTCGTAAATGCCGTCACCATTGATACCATAAGATCATTAAACACTTTACCAAAGGCCATATCGGCTAACGAGCTTGAAAACTCAAAACTCAGCTCGAATTCTACCTTGCAGGCCTCTTCAGTCAGCTCAGTAAAACGCCACTGCCCCAATAAATGCTTAAAGGGCCCATTTTCCAATGTTAAATCAATACTCTTACCAGGAACCACTTGGTTGCGAGTCGTAAAGGTCTTACGGATCCCCGCTTTACTCACATCCACAGATGCCAGCATAGTTTTGCCGTCAAATTCTAAGACTTTGCCACCCACACAACCGGGTAAAAACTCTTTATACGACTCGACATCATTCACTAAGTCATACATTTGCATCGCACTAAAACGGACTAACACACTTCGAGAAATTTGCGGCATAGGACTTAGCACTCTTCACTAACGTATTCACAGCGACCTAAGCAAACTCAAACGCACGAAAATAACGCACGTGCAATAAACAACTTAGGCCAGCAATCAAAATTTGCACGGATTTTATCACGATACGTAAAAAACGCACCCCTTGTGCACTTAGGCTGATACTCAACCCCCTAATCACGTTCAAAAAAACAGCAATAACACGATAGAGGCTTGAAATTAACTAAATAAAACCTTATATCAATACCAAATTGATTCACCGTGCGTATAATGGCGCCACTATGGTAAAGAAAAATTCAAGCAAAGCCGCGCCTGCGACTATCGCACGTAATAAGCGCGCAACCTTCGAATACCGTTTCGAAGAGAAAATGGAAGCCGGCCTATCCCTTATGGGATGGGAAGTGAAATCTATCCGTATGGGTAAGGTCAACTTGTCCGACTGTTACGTATTCCTGAAAAATGGCGAAGCCTTTATGCATGGCTGCACCATTATTCCCTTGAATACGGCATCGACACACGTTGTCTGCGATCCCCTACGTTTGAAAAAGCTGCTACTCAGCCGTAAAGAGCTAGATAAACTAGCGGGCTTAGTTGAGCGCCAAGGCTACTCTATTATTCCTATCTCAATGTACTGGCGTAAAGGTGCATGGGTAAAAGTGGAAATTGGCCTAGGTAAAGGTAAGAAAGATCACGATAAGCGCGAAGATACTAAAGCGCGTGAATGGGAAGTTGAAAAAGCCCGCGTGATGAAAAAAGAAAAAACGCACGGATAATGAACAAACGATTGAACTTGAAGCAAATGATGCTAGGTGATCATAGTGCTACGGGTTACAATCAAATTCTTGGGGGCGATTCTGGATTCGACAGGATTCACGAAACCCTGGGAGCATGCCGAGGGGCGGTTGGCCTCGTAAAAAGCCGCACAGTTATAGTTGCAAACGACGATAACTACGCTCTAGCAGCTTAGGCTAGCTAGCCATCTGACACAGGTCTCTCAAATGGGCGGTGTATACAGATGGTCATCTTACATTTGATAGCGAGGGAACTCCGTCCGGGGGTGAACCGCGAAATAGTACCGGACTCGCCCGATGAAATCCTGTCTTTCGGAGTTTATTCGGGTTAATTAAAAGAGAGACTAAGCATGTAGTGCCTTGGATGTAGGTGTTCTGGACGCGGGTTCAAGTCCCGCCGCCTCCACCAAACAACATAAAGGACTGATTCTGTTAAGGTTTCAGTCCTTTTTTATTATCTGCATCTGACACGACTGTGCTACAGGAGTGTGCTACATGCGTCCCATCATCCCCACCTACCTTTATCAACGCGGTCATATCTTCTGGTATAGACAACGACTCCCTATTAGCGGTATAAATAGCACGCTGAGAGTATCGCTGCGAACATCTGATCCATTAACAGCCAGAACACTAGCGTTACTCATAGCAAATTTTATAAACAGACAAACTGCTGGATTATCGAGCAGATTTCTGAAGTCTTTGTTAGTTGCCACTGAAAGTGGACCACAGGTTACGAGTGAACCAGTGGGTATAGAGTCGCCATGCCTCGAGACCATGGTTCTATCAACAACAAAGGAAACAGAGATGACGTCTCGCTATGAAATACTTAAAAATCAAACACAACTTATCATCCATCATTACCACCAGATGGAACTGGCCGATTGGCAATCGCAGCCCAGATCTGAAGGTGAATATGTCAAATGGATGAATTCGTTACGCCTATTTAAAAGTGTGACTAATGAAGCCGCTAAACTGAATGACCTGCGTCAATCGGAGCGGTTAGTTAATGACTTTTACACCGACACACAGTCTCCCCTCCCCCCACCAGAAGATCTCGCCCCCATTGTTAGGATAGTTTGCGACTGTCTACCAAATATTTACCAAGCCCTGCTCGAAAATCAGCCGTCCATACTAACGTTTCCTCAAAAAACCTCTCTCGATTCAATTCCCAATCAGGGAACTGAACCCGCGTCCAATGAAAAACCGCTTGCAGAGGCAATAGCGGCATACCTTACCGAAAACCAACGTAAGGGATGGAAAGCAAGAACAATAAACCAGTATCAGCACTCGCTAGTAGTTGCATACTCGTTCTTTGGAGAAGTCTCAATAGGTTCTCTAACCCGTGAACATGGCCGCTCACTTAGGGAAACCTTGCCAAAGCTAATCAAAGGAAAAACTCAAGATGATCTCAATAAGCAAGGAATAGCTGGTTGCATCACTAATGATATCCATTTGCAGATTAGCTCTATTACCGCCAACAACCACATGAATAGGCTTAGAGAGTTTTTCCGCTGGAGTGAGTCAATGGGCTACATCAGCCGTAACCCCCTACCAGATGACAACATTCCAGCCCCTAAAGTATCAAAGCAGGCCAAGCGTGATCCGATTACTGATGACCAAGCCAAGCTGATTTTCGGTCATTCATTATTCAGTGAGCATAAAGGAACTAAAACTAAAAAAATCCAACACGCAAGTCACTTCTGGCTACCGTTGATAGCAGCCTATAGTGGTATGCGACTTGGTGAGATCTCTCAGCTAAGCGTACAGAATATCCGCAAGATAGGTGAACATTGGTGCTTTATTGTTGAGCAATTCACTGAGAACCAATACTTAAAGACTCCTAATGCTGTCAGAGCAGTCCCTATTCATAACGAACTGATACGAATTGGTTTTATGGAGTTTGTTGACTATATCAGAGCCAATAATGGTACGCGTTTATTCGAAAATATCCGTCTCATACAAGGTAACTACAGCAATAAACCAAGCGAATGGTTCATCAAACAATTCAGAGATGCTCTTGGATTGCCTTTGCACGTAACTCCTCATGCCTTCTGTAGTGGTCAAGTAAAATTGGCCACGATTTTAGAGTCATTCCAATATAAACGTTCTGACTCATTTGGCGTTAACCCACCATTATATTGATGGGGTCTGGTCTCACTGTAATATCCAGTGATGTAATTTGTGATCTCTTTATCTGCTTCTGTAAAATTCCCATAACCATTGGCGGGTATCCACTCAGATTTCAAACTTCTAAAGAAACGCTCCATTGGTGCGTTATCCCAACAATTCCCGCGACGACTC